>NZ_JBIVNX010000037.1:0-78759 GCF_044753805.1 Streptomyces sp. NPDC093225 | reverse complement strand
TGTTGAGTTCTCAAGGTGCGGTCGCTTCCTTTGTTCCCGTTTCCGGGCCCTCCGGGCGCTTCCTTCGTTTCCGACTCTATCAGATCTTTTCTCGACCCGATTTCCTCGGCGCTTTCCGGTTCCGGCCCGTTTCCCTCTCGGGGGGCTTTTCCCTTTCGGCGTTCACTACGCTAGCGGATTTTCCCTCCGGCTCATAATCGAGCCGGCGGCGGGAATTCGGGCATGCCGAAAGAGACCCCGCCAGGGTGAATCGTAGGTAGTTGGTTGGCCGCTCCGGGCTGCCCGGCTCCGGCCCCTGATGGGGTCGAACCAAAAGCAGTACCGTTTCAAGCGGCTCGGGCTACGTTAATAGCCTTGACAACCCGAGTCAAGTCGATCGGCGGCGTGGCGCGTGGGCCCGGTACGGGCTCACGGTGGGCTCGTGTGCGAGCCAGAACCGGTAGGGATGGTGGGCTCCGGCGCCGCCCACTCCCGTGCGCGGACCGCTGAGCACCAGCTCGGGATCGGTGGGCGTGCCGGTGAGGACGGTCAGCGGGTCGTCCGGCCCGCCGCACAGGTCGGTGCCGTCCAGGACGCGGGTGACCTCCAGGGCCGTGGCCAGGCGGGCCGGCCCTTTGGCCAGTTCCTTGTCGTTACGGGCCGAAAGTCGACGTTTACGAGCGAGCTCGGTGCCCTCGGTGATCTCCCCAGCGCGGATCAGCACACCGCTGGCCGTGCCTTCCGGGCCGCACACCAGGTTCAGGCTGAACCACATGCCGTAGATGAAGTAGACGTACGCGTGTCCGGGCGGTCCGAACATGGAGGCGTTCCGGGGGGTGCGTCCGCGGTAGGCGTGGGAGCCCGGGTCGAGCCGGCCCTCGTACGCCTCCACCTCCGTGATGCGCAGCTCGATCGTTCCCTCGCCCGTGCGGCGCACCAGCGTGCGGCCGAGGAGATCGGGGGCGACGGAGAGGACCGGCCGGTCGTAGAACGAACGGGACAAAGGCGTACGGTCGGTACGTGCGCTCATCCGTCCGAGCGTAGTGGACTGCCTGCTGGTGGAACCGAGGGCCTAGGGTTCCGCGTTTGTAGGGGTCAGTCCCGCGGTCCCGCAGACGTATAGAGGAGATAACAGGCATGGGGTTCAAGAAGCTGCTCGCGGCCATGGGTGCCGGCGGTGCGTCGGTGGAGACCGTCCTGTCCGAGGTGAACGTCGTTCCCGGCGGTGTGGTCCAGGGTGAGGTCCGCATCCAGGGCGGCAGCGTGCCGCAGCAGATCGAGGGCCTGTCGGTGGGCCTGCAGGCCAAGGTCGAGGTCGAGAGCGGCGACCAGGAGTACAAGCAGGACATCGAGTTCACCAAGGTGCGCCTGGGCGGTGCCTTCGAGGTGCAGCCCGGCGCCGTGCACGTGGTGCCGTTCGGTCTGGAGATCCCCTGGGAGACCCCGGTCACCCACTTCGCGGGCCAGCACCTGCACGGCATGCACATCGGCGTGACCACCGAGCTGGAGATCGCGCGCGCCGTGGACGCGGGCGACCTGGACCCGATCAACGTGCACCCGCTGCCGGCGCAGCAGGCGATCCTCGACGCCTTCGGTCAGCTGGGCTTCCGCTTCCGCAGCGCCGACATGGAGCGCGGGCACATCCGCGGTACCCGCCAGCAGCTGCCCTTCTACCAGGAGATCGAGTTCCTGCCGCCGCAGCAGTACCACGGTCTGAACCAGGTCGAGCTGACCTTCATCGCGGACGGCCGCGAGATGGACGTCGTCCTCGAGATGGACAAGAAGCCGGGCCTCTTCAGCGAGGGCAGCGACACCTACCGGTCGTTCACGGTCGGTCTGCACGACTACCAGAACACCAACTGGGCGGCCTACCTGAACGAGTGGATCGCGTCGGTGGGTTCGAAGCGCAACTGGTTCTGACCGGTCCGCTTGTGCAGCCTGGTGCAGCCTGGTCCTGACAGGGCCAGGCTGCACGCCGTTCCGGCGGGTCAGAATCGGCTCGCAAGTCGCACGACGATCGCGCTTTTCAGGAGGTTCCGTAGTGTCCGAGCTCAAGAGGCCGTCACTGCCGCACGATTTCCACCCGGAGGTCCCGTCGTTCACCGTGGTGAGCGGTGACCTGGAGCCGGGTGCGGACCTGGGGCCGCAGCTGGTGCTCGCGGAGGGCAACGTCTCGCCGCACCTGCGCTGGCAGGGCGCCCCCGAGGGGACGAAGAGCTACGCGGTCACGTGCTTCGACCCGGACGCGCCCACCGGCAGCGGCTTCTGGCACTGGGTGCTCTTCGACATCCCGGCCTCGGTCACCGAGCTGCCGACGGGTGCCGGCACCGGGAAGTTCGAGGGGCTGCCCGCGGGGGTCGTGCACGCGCGCAACGACTACGGGACGAAGGACTTCGGCGGTGCGGCGCCGCCGGCCGGCGAGCGGCACCGGTACGTGTTCACCGTGTACGCGGTGGACCAGGAGAAGCTGGGTCCCGACGCGGACGCCTCGCCCGCGGTCGTCGGGTTCAACCTGCGCTTCCACACCCTGGGGCGGGCGCACCTGATGGGCGAGTACGAGGCGCCCGCGGAGTAACGCGTGCGGCGCGGCGGGCCGATCGTTCGCCGTCCGTTTGCCCGGTCCTGGTCTAAAGGCGACCAGGACCGGGCATTTTTATTGCGTTGTCCCGCCAGACACACCCGGCCAGAGTGGTTCCTGGCCTTGGGCGCCGTGGGGTGCGGGCCTGCACACGGGAGGTGGGCGAGATGCGGGACACGCTGGTACTGAACGCGAGCTTCGAGCCGCTGTCGACGGTGACGCTGAACCGAGCGGTGGTCCTCGTGCTGCAGGACAAGGCCGTCGTCGAGCAGTCCCATCCCGAACTGCGGGTGCGCGCGCAGGCGGTGGAGCTGCCGGTGCCCCGGGTGATCAGGCTCTGCCGGTACGTGCGGGTGCCGTTCCGAAGACATGCCCCGTGGTCGCGGCGGGGCGTGCTGGTACGGGACCAGCACCGGTGCGCGTACTGCGGCCGAAAGGCGACGACGGTGGACCACGTGGTCCCGAAGGCGCAGGGTGGTGGGGACACCTGGCTGAACACGGTGGCCTCGTGCGCGGAGGACAACCACCGCAAGGCGGACCGGACTCCGGAGCAGGCGGGCATGCCGCTGCTGCGCGGGCCGTTCGTGCCGTCGCCCACCGACGCGATGCTCTTCGGGTTGGGCACGGCGGAGCGCGAGGCGCTGCCGGAGTGGCTGGCGCCCTCGGCGTAGCGGCTCCCCGCTCCTGCGTACCGCCTCCCCGCTCCCGCCTACCGCGTGGACGGCGGCCGCGTACCCCGCGGTCGGCGGTCCCGGGGCGCCCGCCTGTCGACGGCCCGCTCCCTCCCGGGGGCGGGCCGTCGGCGTGTGCGGGGCGGGGTCGCGTCAGCGCAGGACGAGTTGGACGATGGCGACGGTGCCGACGACGACGATGACCGCGCGCAGGGCGGTCGGGGGCAGCCGGCGGCCGACCTTGGCGCCGATCTGGCCGCCGATGGTGGAGCCGACGGCGATGAGCAGGACGGCGGTCCAGTCGAACTCGGCGACGAAGAGGAACACGACGGCGGCGATGCCGTTCACGAGCGCGGCGATCACGTTCTTGACGGCGTTGATGCGCTGGAGGTCCTCGCGCAGGAGCAGGCCCATGAGGGCGAGGTAGAGCACGCCCTGGGCGGCGCCGAAGTAGCCGCCGTAGGCGCTGGCGAGCGTCATGCCGGCGAGGAGGGCGGGGCCGCCGTCGGGGTGGGCCGGTTCGGCGCCGGTGGCCTCCTGGCGGCGGCGCAGTGCGGCGGCGAGGCGGGGCTGGAGGACGACGAGGACGAGGGCGAGCCCGATGAGGACGGGCACGATCGTGTCGAAGGACTCCGAGGGCAGGGTGAGGAGCGCGATGGCGCCGGCCGCGCCGCCGACGAGGGAGACGGAGCCGAGGCGGAGGATCCGGGCGCGCTGGCCCTTGAGCTCGTGGCGGTAGCCGATGGCGCCGCTGATCGAACCGGGCACCAGGCCCAGGGTGTTGGAGACGTTGGCGGTGACCGGCGGCAGGCCGGTGGCGAGGAGCACCGGGAAGGTGATCAGGGTTCCCGAGCCGACGATGGTGTTGATGGTGCCGGCGCCGATGCCGGCGGCGAGGACCGCCAGTGATTCCCAGATGGACAAGGCCATCCCCTTCACATGAGGTTGTCGCCTCCCCGCCGTGGAGGTCGGGGGGCCGTTGCCGATCATGCACGAAGGGGGCGGTCGGGTACACGTGCGCACGGACGCCCGGCCCCTGGTGCGGGGCCGGGCGTTCGTGCGGGCCGGTGTCCCCGGCCCGTGGTGCGGGGGCCGGGCGCGCGCGTGCGTGCGGGTGCGCCCGTGCGGTCAGTCGAGGGGCGGCTGCTCGCGGCGCGGGGCGCCGATGTCCTTGCGGGGGGCGCTCGGAGTGCCGCCCGTGGCGCCGAAGTTGCCGAAGGCTCCGCTGAGGCCCTTGAGTGCGTCTCCGATCTCGCTGGGCACGATCCAGAGCTTGTTGGCGTCGCCCTCGGCGATCTTCGGGAGCATCTGGAGGTACTGGTACGAGAGGAGCTTCTGGTCGGGGTCGCCCGCGTGGATGGACTCGAAGACGGTGCGGATGGCCTGGGCCTCGCCCTCGGCCTTGAGGGCGGCGGCCTTGGCCTCGCCCTCGGCGCGCAGGATGGCGGACTGCTTCTCGCCCTCGGCCTTGAGGATCTCGGACTGGCGGACGCCCTCGGCCTGGAGGATCGCGGCGCGCTTGTCGCGGTCGGCGCGCATCTGCTTCTCCATCGAGTCCTGGATGGAGGTGGGCGGCTCGATGGCCTTCAGCTCGACGCGGTTGACGCGGATGCCCCACTTGCCGGTGGCCTCGTCGAGGACGCCGCGCAGGGCCGCGTTGATCTCCTCGCGGGAGGTGAGGGTGCGCTCCAGGTCCATGCCGCCGATGATGTTGCGGAGGGTGGTGACGGTGAGCTGCTCGATGGCCTGGATGTAGCTGGCGACCTCGTACGTCGCGGCGCGGGCATCGGTCACCTGGTAGTAGATGACGGTGTCGATGTTGACGACCAGGTTGTCCTGGGTGATGACCGGCTGCGGCGGGAACGGGACGACCTGCTCGCGGAGGTCGATCCGGTTGCGGATCGAGTCGATGAACGGGACGACGATGTTGAGGCCCGCGTTGAGGGTGCGGGTGTAGCGGCCGAAGCGCTCGACGATGGCGGCGCTGGCCTGCGGGATGACCTGGATCGTCTTGACCAGGGCGATGAAGACCAGCACCACCAGGATGATCAGGACGATGATGATCGGTTGCATACGGCTCCCCGTACCCCTTCTGACTGCCTGTCCGGCCGCTGTGCTGCTCTGATTGACTGATGGTCAGTCTCCCAGACGCGCGGTCCAGGGGACGCGGGGTTGGGCAGATCACGCCCGGTCGGGGTGATGGCCGCCGGCGGATCTCAGATGACCACGGCGGTGGCGCCGTCGATCTCCACCACGTCGACCTGCCGGCCGGCTTCGAAGACGCTCTCCTCGTCGAGGGTGCGCGCGGACCAGACTTCGCCGGCGAGTTTGATGCGGCCGCCGTGGGCGTCGACGCGTTCGAGGACCGTGGCGGTGCGGCCCCGCAACGCGTCCACGCCGCTGGCGAATTGGGGCCGCTGGGAGCGGTGGCGGTTGGCGATCGGCCGGACGACGGCGATGAGCGCGACCGACACGACGGCGAACACCAGGACCTGGCCGGTGACGTGGAGGCCGAGGGCGGCCGTGCCGGAGGCGGCGAGCGCGCCGGCCGCGAACATGCCGAATTCGGGCATCGCGGTCAGGACGAGGGGAATGCCCAGTCCGACCGCGCCGATGAGCCACCACACCCACGCGTCGATGTCCACGTGGTCATGGTAGGTCGGGGGGCGCGGTCCGGACAGGGGACGTCGGGTACCGCGGCGGCCGGCGGTGGAGGCGTGGCCGGCCGGCCGCGCGGGCGCCGCTAGCGCAGGGGCAGGCCCTGGGCGGTCCAGCGGTCGCCGTCGGTGCGCTCGACGACGAGCGGGAGGCCGAAGCAGAGGGAGAGGTTGCGCGAGGTCAGTTCGAGGTCGATGGGGCCGGCGGCGACGACCTTGCCCTGACGGACCATGAGGACGTGCGTGAAGCCGGGCGCGATCTCCTCGACGTGGTGGGTGACCATGACCATGGAGGGGGCGAGCGGGTCGCGGGCGAGGCGGCCGAGGCGGCGTACGAGGTCCTCGCGGCCGCCGAGGTCGAGGCCGGCGGCGGGCTCGTCGAGGAGGAGCAGCTCGGGGTCGGTCATCAGGGCGCGGGCGATCAGGGTGCGCTTGCGCTCGCCCTCGGAGAGGGTGCCGAACTTCCTCTCGAGGTAGTCGGACATGCCGAGGCGGTCGAGGAAGGCGCGGGCGCGCTGCTCGTCGATGTCCTCGTAGTCCTCCTGCCAGGTGGCGGTCATGCCGTAGGCGGCGGTGAGGACGGTCTGCAGGACGGTCTGGCGCTTGGGCAGCTTGTCGGCGAGCGCGATGCCGGCGATGCCGATGCGCGGGCGCAGCTCGAAGACGTCGACCTTGCCGAGGGTGCTGCCGAGGATGCTGGCCGCGCCCTTGGTGGGGAAGAGGTAGCTGGAGGCGACGTTGAGGAGGGTGGTCTTGCCGGCGCCGTTCGGGCCGAGGATCACCCAGCGCTCCCCCTCCTTGACCGACCAGGAGACCTGGTCCACCAGAGCCCGGCCCTCGCGGACCACGGATACGTCCACCAGCTCCAGTACATCGCTCATGAGCGCGTTGTCTCCCATTGCAGTCTTGGTTGTCCCAGCCGCCGCCTGTCGGCGCAGCCCCCAGGGAAAACCTACGCCACTCGGGGTGGGGTCCGAAGACGCGGGCCTTCGGTGGCGGGTGGCGGGGGCCGGTGCCGGGGTGGGACGGGGCGGGGTACGGGCGGCGGGCGGGTGCGGTCCGTAGGGTGGTCGCATGCTTTCGGAACCACGTTCAGGGCGGTTGGCCGCCTGGGGGAACGCACTGTTGGGCGGGTTGGTGTCGCCGGACGACGCCGTGGTGGCGGTGGTCGGCGCGGATGCGGTGCACCGGGTGGAGGGGTTGCCCGGGGAGTCGGGGCCGGTCGGGCTCACGCTGGGACTGGGCCGGCTGCGGGCGCTGGGGGTGACCGGGCTGCGGGTGGCGCTGCCGGCGCCGGGGCATCCGCTGGGTCTGAGCGGGCCGCCGGAGTTCAACGCGCGGGCGCTGGAGGCGGAGGAGGCCGTGGTCGCGGTCGGGGCGGCGCTGGGGCTCGTGCCGGAGGTGTACGAGGCCGGGCCCGCGGGCGACGTGCACGTGGAGGTGGTGTGGCACTGCCTGCCGGTGCGGGAGGCGCCGCCGGCGGACGTGCCGTCGCTGGGTGAGGCGGAGCGGGAGCTCGCGGAGGCCCTGCGGGAGGCCACCGAGGTGCTGACGCGGCTGGACGTGGCGGCCTCGGGGTCGGTGGCGGCGGCCGCGCTGGACGCGTACCGGGCGCGGGCCGAGGCGGGCCGGGAGGTGCTGGCGCCGGGGTATCCGGGGCGGGCGGTGCGGGTGCTGGAGCTGGCGCAGCGGATCGCGTTGATGATGGAGCTGGCGACCGGCTCCGGACACGGGGGCGCGGTGGCGGCGTCGGAGATGGCGGCCCGGGCGGAGGCGCTGCGGCCGGTGGAGCGGGTCGCGCGGCGGGCGCAGGTGGCGGCGTACAACGCGTACGTGGAGGAGCAGGAGCGCAGGCGGGGGTGACCGCGCCGCGGCCCCGCTCCCCCGGGTGGGGAGCGGGGCTGCGGTGCGTCGGGGTCGGCCGTTCGTGCCGGAGTGCGCGGGAGGCGCCCGCGGCGGGCGGCCGGGTCAGGCCTCGGTGAGGCCGTGGCGTACGGCCCACAGGGCGGCCTGCGTGCGGTCGGCCAGGTCGAGCTTCATCAGGATGTTCGACACGTGCGTCTTGACCGTCTTCTCCGACAGCACGAGGGCGCGGGCGATCTCGCGGTTGGAGCGGCCGTCGGCGATCAGGCCGAGCACCTCGCGCTCGCGCTCGGTCAGCGCGCCGCCGCGGCTGGTGGCGGGGGCCTCGTCCTGGGAGAGCAGGACCCCGGCCACCTCGGGCTGGAGCAGGACGTGGCCGGCGTGCACGGAGCGGATGGCGCCGGCCAGGGCGTCGGGGTCGATGTCCTTGTACACGTACCCGGCCGCGCCGGCGCGCAGCGCGGGGACCACGGTGCGCTGCTCGGTGAAGCTGGTGACGATCAGGACCCGGGCGGGGTTGCCGCGCTCGCGCAGTCGGCGCAGCGCGTCGATGCCGTCGGCCCCGGGCATCTTGATGTCCATCAGGACGACGTCGGGGCGCAGCTCCTCGGCGCGGGCCACGCCCTCCTCGCCGTCGCCTGCCTCGCCGACGACCTCGATGTCGTCCTGGACCTCCAGGAAGGTGCGCAGGCCGCGGCGGACGACCTGGTGGTCGTCGACGATCAGGACGCGGATCTTGGGGCGGGGGGCCGGTTCAGCCACCGGGGACCTCCATCTCGATCGTGGTGCCCGTGCCGGGCGCGGAGTGCACGGTGAGGGTGCCGCCGACGCCGGCGGCCCGGTCGCGCATCGAGACCAGGCCGAGGTGGCGGCCGGCGCCGCGGACGGCCGTGGGGTCGAAGCCGCGGCCGTCGTCGGTGACGCGCAGCAGGGCGCCCTGGCCGCGGCGGGCCAGGGTGACCTCGACGTGGTCGGCGCCGGAGTGGCGCAGGGCGTTGTGGAGGGCCTCCTGGGAGACCCGGAGCAGCGCTTCCTCCTGGGCGGCGGGCAGGGCGCGCACCCCGTCGCAGGTGAAGGTGGTGTGGGCGGTGTGGGCGCGGTCGAGCACCTGGACGTGGGTGCGCAGGGTGGCGACCAGCCCGTCCTCGTCGAGGCCGGCGGGTCGCAGCTCGACCACGGCGGCGCGCAGCTCGTCGGCGGCCTCGGCGGCCAGGGCGGCGACCTGCTGGAGCTCGTCCCGGGCGCGGGCCGGGTCGCGGTCGACGAGGGCGGCGGCGGCCTGGGCGGTCAGGCGCAGGGAGAACAGCTTCTGGCTGACGGCGTCGTGCAGCTCGTGGGCCAGTCGGGAGCGCTCCTCGGCGATGGTGAGCTCGCGGCTGCGCTCGTAGAGGCGTGCGTTGGTCAGGGCGATGGCGGCGTGCTGGGCGAGGATGCCGAGCACCGCCTCGTCGTCGGCGGTGAAGCCGCAGCCACCCTTCTCCCCTATATCTTTATTGTCCTTATTGTCCGCTTCGTCCGATCTGCCCAATTTTGCACAGTCGCCGGTGCGGCGCTTGTTCGCGAGGAAGAGCGCACCGATGATCTCGTCGCCGTCGCGGACGGGCAGGCCGAGGAAGTCGGACATCTCGGGGTGGGCGGCGGGCCAGCCGCCGAAGCGGGGGTCCGCGCGCACGTCGGCCAGCCGCTGCGGGGTGGCCTCGTGCAGCATCGCGGCGAGGATGCCGTGCTGGCGCGGCAGCGGGCCGATGGCCCGCCACTGCGCGTCGCTGACACCGTCGACGACGAACTGGGCGAAGCCGCCGTGGTCGTCGGGGACGCCGAGGGCCGCGTACTCGGCGTCGAGCAGTTCGCGCGCCGAGGCGACGATCGTCTTGAGGACGTCGCGGACCTCCAGGTGGCGGCTCATGGCGAGCAGCGCGTCGCTGACGGCGGCCAGGCCGGTGCACGGTCCTTGGGTCATGGGCTCACCGTACCCGCGGCCCCCGCGGCACGGATCGGACCTGCGACCGGGGGGTGCGGGCCCCCGGGCCTAGGCCGAAGGGACCCGGTCGGGTGGGGCCCGGGGCCGAGGCGCGCGGCGGGGGACCGTACCTACGTTGGGGCCGTCGGGATACGGATCACGGGACACCGTTGAGGAGTGGTCGGGATGTCGGTGGCGATCGTGACGGGGGCCTCGCGGGGACTCGGCCGGGCACTGGCCCGGGAGCTGGCGGGGCGGGGCTGGGACCTGGTGCTGGACGCGCGGGGGGCGGGGCCGCTGAAGGAGGCGGCCGCGGAGCTGGGGGCGCTCGGGGTGCGGGTGGTGGCGGTACCGGGGGACGTCACGGCGGAGGGGCACCGGGCGGACCTGGTGGCGGCCGCCCGGGAGCTGGGCGGGCTGGACCTGGTGGTGAACAACGCGGGCGTGCTGGGCGCCGAGCCGGTGCCGCCACTGGCCGTGCACCCGCTGGCGGGGCTGCGGCTGGCGCTGGAGGTGAACCTGGTGGCGCCGCTCGGGCTGGTCCAGGAGGCGCTGCCGCTGCTGCGGGCGTCGGCCGCGGGGGCGGTCCTGAACATCAGCTCGGACGCGGCGGTGGTGGCGTACCGGGGCTGGGGCGGGTACGGCGCCTCCAAGGCGGCGCTCGACCAGCTGTCGGCCGTACTGGCGGTGGAGGAGCCGGGGCTGCGGGTGTGGTGGGCGGACCCGGGGTCGATGCGGACCCGGATGCTCGCCGCGGCCGAGCCGGAGGAGGACCTGACCGGGACGCCCGAGCCGGCGGCGGTGGCGGCGGCGCTGCTGCGGCTGCTGGAGGAGGGCCGGCCGAGCGGCCGGTACACGGCGGCGGGGCTGGCGGGGGCCGGGGGCGCGACGGCCGGGCCGGAGGGGGGTCGGTGACCGTGCTCGGGGTGCTCCCGATACCGGCGGTGCCCGAGGAGCTGTCCGCCCGGGTGCCGGCGGAGCAGCGCGGGCCGGGGCTGGGGCGGGACGCGGTGCGGCTGCTCGTCTCCCGCGGCACGGAGGTCTCGCACCACCGCTTCGACGCGCTGCCGGAGCTGCTGCGGGCCGGGGACGTGCTCGTGGTCAACACCTCCCGCACGCTGCCGGCGGCCGTGGACGGGACGCTGGGCGGGGACCCGGTGGTCGTCCACTTCTCGACGCGGGGGGACGACGGACGGTGGGCGGTCGAGCTGCGCGCGCCCGACGGGGCGGGGACGACCCGGCCGCGGCCGGGCGGGCCGGCCGGTGCGGAGGTGCGGCTGCCGGCCGGGGCCCGGCTCGTGCTGGAGGAGCCCCTGGTACCGGGGGCGGACCGGCTGTGGTGGGCGCGGCCCGCGGGGACGTGGCCGGGGGCGCCGGGCGGGAGCGCGGGCGCGGGCGCGGGCGGCCGAGGGTACGGGAGCGGCGCCGCGGGCGCAGAAGTACAAGACGGTGGGGCCGCGGGGGCGTACAACGGCGGAACGGGGGCAGGAGTGCCGGTCACGGGGGTGCCGGCACTCCTGGACCGGTACGGGCGCCCCATCCGCTACCGCTACACGGAGCGGGACCAGCCGCTGTCGGCGTACCAGACGGTGTTCGCGCTCCCGGACGCCGACGGGGCGGGCAGCGCGGAGATGCCGAGCGCGGCCCGGCCCTTCACGGCGGAACTGGTGGCGCGGCTGGTGAGCCGGGGCGTGCAGGTCGCGCCGCTGGTGCTGCACACGGGGGTGGCATCGGCGGAGGCGCACGAGCCGCCGTACCCGGAGCGCTTCGCGGTGCCGGGCGCGACGGCCCGGCTGGTGAACGCGGCGCGGGCCGGTGGCGGCCGGGTGGTCGCGGTGGGGACGACGGCGGTGCGGGCGCTGGAGTCGGCGGCGGGACCGGACGGGGTGGTACGGCCGGCGGCGGGCTGGACGGACCTGGTGGTCACGCCGGAGCGCGGGGTGCGCGTGGTGGACGGGCTGCTGACGGGGCTCCACGAGCCGGCGGCCTCGCACCTGCTGATGCTGGAGGCGGTCGCGGGCCGGGCGGCCGTACTGCGCGGCTATACCGAGGCGCTACACCGCCTCTATCTCTGGCACGAGTTCGGGGACGTCCATCTGCTACTCAAGAAGGAGGAACGTTACAGCGCGCATTGCTCCCGCAACGGATGGTGAGGCTGTAACGTGCCCGATGTGAGCCCGCGCATAGGACCCACATCACTTACGAACCTCCCTAGTGGAGAGATAAGAGCGCTGTCAGTGCTGCTCTGAGCAGTCCAAGCGGCCAAAAATCCGGACAAGCCAGGGCGCCTGATCCACTAAGCGGGATCGTACGTCACACCTTTGCCACAGGATTTTGCCGCCGCTAAGAATGGCTGCCGTCGCCAGGCGCCGCGGGTTTTCCGAGAAACCCCCGGCGCTTTCCCGCGGCCCCCGCTATTCGAAGAGGTTGCCCGTATGTCTGCGTCCAGCACTCCCGGTCTTCGCCGTCTGACCAAGACCCACAAGGTCTCGATCGCCGGTGTCGCCGTCCTCGGTGTCGCCTCTCTGGCCATCTCCGCGATCCCCGCCCAGGGCGCCGACGCCAAGTCGGTCGTGACGGCGGAGCCGGTCTCGTGGAGCAAGACCGTCGAAGCGGTGCACACCAAGAGCGTGCAGGGCCTGACCCAGCAGCACCAGGTGATCGAGAAGGCCGTGAAGGCCGCCGCCGCCAAGAAGGCCGCGGAGGCGAAGAAGGCCGCCGAGGCCAAGGCGAAGGCCGAGGCCGACGCGAAGAAGGCGGCCGCCGCCAAGAAGGCCGCCGCCGCGGCGAAGAAGGCCCGCGCGGCCCAGGTCGCCGCCGCCAGCCGCTCCGCGACGCGCACGCCGGTCTTCGCGAACAACCTCGACGGCTGGATCAAGGAAGCGCTCCACATCATGAAGCGCGAGGGCATTCCGGGCACGTACAACGGCATCTACCGCAACGTGATGCGCGAGTCGAGCGGCAACCCGCGGGCCATCAACCTCTGGGACATCAACGCCCGGAACGGCATCCCCTCCAAGGGCCTGCTCCAGGTCATCCAGCCGACCTTCAACACCTACCACGTCAAGGGCACGAAGTTCGACCTGTACGACCCCGTCGCCAACATCGTCGCCGCCTGCAACTACGCGGCCGACCGCTACGGCTCGATGGACAACGTGAACAGCGCCTACTGAGCGCGCGTCGCACCACGCTCCCCCATGCGCCGCGGGGCGGCACCCTGATCAGGGTGCCGCCCCGCGGCGTACGTGCGTACGGGCGTCCGTACGGTCCGGCGTGCGCTAGTTGCGCATGACCTCCGGCTCGTGGCGGCGCAGCAGGCGCTGCACGGCGAAGCCGCAGGCGATGCCGATGAGCAGCAGGATCACGATGTCGAGCGTCCACTGCCCGGCCGTGGCCTCCCACAGCGGGTCGGTGTTGCCCGGGTTGTCGCGGTCCCACGGCGGCATGAGGTGGCCGAGGTCGAGCGTGGTGCCGGCGGCGGCCACGGCCCAGCGCGAGGGCATGAGCCAGGCGAACTGCTCCAGGCCCGGGGAGTCGTACACCTGGAAGAGGATGCCGGTGAACACGACCTGGACGATCGCGAACATCACGAGCAGCGGCATGGTCTTCTCGGCGGTCTTCACCAGCGAGGAGATCACCAGGCCGAACATCATCGAGGTGAAACCGAGCGCGATCACCGACAGGCACAGCTCGACGGCCGGCGGGAAGATCAGGCCCTCGGCCGGCAGTTGGCGGGTGGCGAAGCCGATGCCGCAGATGATCACGCCCTGGATGGCCGTGATGAACCCGAGGACGATCACCTTCGACATGAGGTACGCGGACCGGGACAGACCCGTCGCGCGCTCCCGCTCGTAGATGACCCGTTCCTTGATCAGCTCACGGACGGAGTTGGCCGCGCCGGAGAAGCACATGCCGACCGCGAGGATCAGCATGATCGTGCCGGCGTCTCCGTTGAACCGGGCCTTGCCGGTCGGCGGGGCGAGGCCGAAGTCCGCGGGGATGACCGTGGAGACCACGCCGAGCACCGCGGGCAGGATCAGCATCAGGCCCATGAAGCCCTTGTCCGACGCGATCACCGAGACGTAGCGGCGGATCAGGGTGCGCAGCTGCGAGCCCCAGTCCTGCGGCTTGGGCGGCTGCATCTGCTGCATGGGCGGCATCTGCACCGACTGCGGGGCGACGGCGTCGATGTCCGCGGCGTACATCTGGTAGTGCTGCGAGCCCTTCCAGCGGCCCGCCCAGTCGTAGTCGCGGTAGTTCTCGAAGGCGGAGAACACGTCGGCCCAGGTCTGGTAGCCGAAGAAGTTCAGCGCCTCCGCGGGCGGACCGAAGTACGCCACCGAACCGCCCGGCGCCATGACGAGGAGCTTGTCGCACAGCGCCAGCTCGGCCACGGAGTGGGTGACGACCAGGACCGTGCGGCCGTCGTCGGCGAGGCCGCGGAGCAGCTGCATGACGTCGCGGTCCATGCCCGGGTCGAGACCGGAGGTGGGCTCGTCGAGGAAGATCAGCGACGGCTTGGTGAGCAGCTCCAGGGCCACGGACACGCGCTTGCGCTGACCACCTGAGAGCGAGGTGATCTTCTTGTCCTTGTGGATGTCGAGCTTGAGCTCGCGCAGCACCTCGTCGATGCGGGCGGTGCGCTCCTCCTCGGCGGTGTCACCGGGGAAGCGGAGCTTGGCCGCGTACTTCAGGGCCGTCCGGACGGTCAGCTCCTTGTGCAGGATGTCGTCCTGCGGGACCAGGCCGATGCGCTGGCGGAGCTCCGCGAACTGCTTGTACAGGTTGCGGTTGTCGTAGAGGACGTCACCCTGGTTGGCCGGGCGGTAGCCGGTGAGCGCCTTGAGCAGCGTCGACTTGCCGGAGCCGGAGGGGCCGATGACGGCGACGAGGGACTTCTCCGGGACGCCGAAGGAGACGTCCTTGAGGATCTGCTTGCCGCCGTCGACCGTGACGGTCAGGTGGCGGGCCGAGAAGGAGACCTCACCGGTGTCGACGAACTCCTCGAGGCGGTCGCCGACGATGCGGAACGTGGAGTGACCGACGCCGACGATGTCGTTCGGACCCAGCGTCGCGCTACCGGACTTGGCCAGCGGCTGACCGTTGACGTACGTGCCGTTGTGGCTGCCGAGGTCCTTGATCTCGAACCGGCCGCCCGCCGAGCGGAATTCGGCGTGGTGGCGCGAGACCTGGAGGTCGGAGACCACCAGTTCGTTGTCCAGCGCACGACCGATGCGCATGACCCGGCCGACGTCGATGTGGTGGAACGTCGTCGGGCTGCGGTCCCCGTAGACCGGCGCGCCGGCCGGCTGGGCGGCCTGCGGCTGGTGGGCCTGCTGCTGGTGGCCCTGCTGCTGCGGGACGTGCGGCTGGGCCGGCTGCTGCTGGTACTGCGGCTGATGTCCCTGCTGGCCGGGCCAGCCAGCCGCGGGTGCCCCCTGCTGCCCGTGCCCCGACGGGACGTTGGCGACGGCGGCGGTCAGGTTCAACCGCGGGCCGTCGGTCGCGTTGCCGAGGTGGACCGCGGTCCCCGCCGCGAGGTCCAGCCGCTGCACCCGCTGGCCGTGCGCGTACGTGCCGTTGGTGCTGCCGTGGTCCTCGAGGGCCCAGCCGCTCCCGGTCCAGCTGATGGTGGCGTGCCGCCACGAGACCCTGGCGTCGTCGATCACCATGTCGCCCTGGGGGTCACGGCCCAGGGTGTACGACCTGGACGGATCGAGGGCCCAGGTCCTTCCGTTCAATTCCAGTACGAGTTCCGGCACTCCATGCCCCACTTGTTGTCCCCCGATGCCCCCTGACGGCAGGGAGTCTAGGGATGGCGAACTTCGGGGGGAACTATTTCAGGCCCGCGCGCAGAAGTGGAATCCGGGCCCCACCGAGTGCGTACGGATCATACGGGGCGGGGAGATCCGTGATGACTCGGCACGAATCGGGGGGTCCGCGCATGGGGTCGTCTTCGGGGTGGGGCGGTGGCGGGGCGGCGGGCTCCGGCGGGCCCGCGCGGATCGGGGCGCGCGCGCCCACGCCCGGTGCGGCCGACGTGGTGGTGTCCGCGGTGGCGGCGGTGAGCTGGGCGTTGGTGGTGATGGCCGGGGTCGCGGCGGCGGGGCTGCACCTGTTGGGCGCGGACGCGGCGGGCGGTTCACTGGGCGCGATGACAGCGGCCGTGGTGGTACTGGCCGTTGGGGGAACCGTGGCGCCCTCCGGAGACGTCTCGGCCTTCGGACTGGGAAGTGCGGGGGCGCAGACCGCCGTCGACATCGCGCCACTGGGGGTGGGGCTGGCCGGGGCGTCGGTGCTGGCGCTCGTCTTCCTGCGCTCGGTGCGGGCCGTCGGCTTCGACGGGCGCCAACTGCTGGTGCGGGGTGCGGCGGTCGCGGTGCTGTTCGTGGCCATGGCGGGGTCCCTGGCCTGGGTGGGGCACGACGTGGTGACGTTGGACGGGGTGCGGCTGCCGGGTGCGGGCGGGTCCGGGGGCGGTGGGCCGGGGAGGCACGGCGGGGGCTCGGGGGGCCTGGAGATCCCCGGGTTGGGCGATGTCGGGGACATCGGCGACATCGGTGGGATCGGGGACGTCGGCGGCCTGCTGCCGGACCGCATCGGGGACCTGATCGACGCGAAGGCGCGGGTCGGGTTCTCGGTGCGGACCGGGCCGACGCTGCTGGGCGCGCTGGTGTGGGTGGTGGCGGTGCTGCTGATCGCGGTGGCCGCGAGCCGGCGGACCGGGCCCGGTGCCCCGCGGCTGCTCGCGGCGGTCCGGCCGGCGGTGTCGGCGACGGTGGCCGCGCTGCTGGTGACGGTGGCGGCGGCGCTGGCGGCCGCGGTGTGGGCGGCCGTCGGCGACGACCATCCGCGGACGGTGCTGGGCGGGGCACTGCTCGGGGCGCCGAACGGGGCGTGGCTGGCGGTTCCGCTGGGGATGCTCGTGCCGTTCGACGGGCGGGCGAGCGGACGGCTGGCCGGGGTGCTTCCCGACCCGCTGGACCGGCTGTTCGGGATGTCGGCGCGGGAGCCGGTGACCGTGGGCCGGCTGGCCGGGTACGACGACCGGGTCTGGCTGCTGGTGGCCGCGGTGGCGGTGGTGCTGTGGTACGCGGGGACCCTGGCGGGCGTACGCACGACCCGCCGGCCCGCCGAGGGGCGGTCGGCCTTCGCGGCCCGGGCCGC
This sequence comes from Streptomyces sp. NPDC093225, assembly GCF_044753805.1. Classification (NCBI taxonomy): domain Bacteria; kingdom Bacillati; phylum Actinomycetota; class Actinomycetes; order Kitasatosporales; family Streptomycetaceae; genus Streptomyces; species Streptomyces sp. NPDC093225. The sequence continues at coordinate 61,884 of NZ_JBIVNX010000037.1, read as the reverse complement.
GGTGCGCATGGGGCTGGTCTGGGCGGTGGTGACGCCGCTGCTCGTGTGGCTGACCGGGGTGTCGGTGAGCGCCTCGCTGTCGGTGCTGGGCGTGGACGCGTTCGGAGCCGCGCTGGAGCTGCACGGGCGGGCGGGGCCGGCGGTGCTGCTGGGGGCGGGCTGGGGAGCGCTGGCGGGCGGGGCGGGGGCGCTGCTCGCGTTCCGGCGCGCCCCGCTGGCGGCGACCGGGCCGGCGGGGCCGCCCGCGGGGTACGGGTCGGGGGCGCCGTGGCCGGTGTACGGGCCGTACGCGGGCCCCGGCGGCCCGTACGGTCCGGCGGGCCCGTACGCGCCCCGGCCGGGGTACGGCCCGCCGACGGTGAACCCGTACCGTGACGGCCCGGGCGCGGGCCGCTCGGGCGGGCGGGACGTGTCCGCGGACGAGACGATCGCCGGACTCCCGCCGGGGCCGCCGGGGCGCGGGTCCGGCGGGCGGGGCAGGGCGGGGCCCGACAGGTCGACGGACGCCACGATCGCGGGCCCGCCGCCGCCCCCTCCGCCGCGGCCCCGCGGGCGGAAGCCGCCGTTCACTCCGCCGCCACCGCCCGGACCGCCGCCGGACGCCCCGCGGACCTCCTAGCAGCGGTCTTGAGCCAGATGTCCGTCCGGGAGGTGGGACGGGGGGAGCCACATCGTGGGCGGGAGGATACGGTGAGGGGACCATGAGCGCTTCGCAGACCTCCGACGTCCCCACCCTCCTCGTCAAGATCTTCGGCAAGGACCGCCCTGGGATCACCGCCGGGCTGTTCGACACCCTCGCCGCGTACTCCGTCGACGTCGTCGACATCGAGCAGGTCGTCACCCGCGGCCGCATAGTCCTGTGCGCCCTGATCACCTCGCCGGGCACCGTGATGGAGGGCGAGCTGCGGGCCACCGTGCACAGCTGGGCCGAGTCCCTCAAGATGCAGGCCGAGATCATCTCGGGTACGGGTGACAACCGGCCGCGCGGCAGCGGGCGTTCCCACGTCACCGTGCTGGGCCACCCGCTGACCGCCGAGTCCACCGCTGCCGTGGCCGCGAAGATCACCTCGGTGGGCGGGAACATCGACCGCATCTTCCGCCTCGCGAAGTACCCGGTGACGGCCGTGGAGTTCGCCGTGTCGGGCACCGAGACCGGGCCGCTGCGCACCGCGCTGGCGATCGAGGCGGCCCGCATCGGCGTGGACGTCGCCGTGGTGTCGGCCGGGCTGCACCGCCGGGCGCAGCGCCTGGTGGTCATGGACGTGGACTCGACGCTCATCCAGGACGAGGTCATCGAGCTGTTCGCGGCCCACGCGGGCTGCGAGGACAAGGTCGCCGAGGTCACGGCGCAGGCGATGCGCGGCGAGCTGGACTTCGAGCAGTCCCTGCACGCCCGGGTGGCGCTGCTGGCGGGCCTGGACGCGTCGGTGGTGGACAAGGTGCGGGCCGAGGTGCGGCTCACGCCGGGGGCGCGGACCCTGATCCGCACGCTGAAGCGGCTCGGCTACCAGGTGGGTGTCGTCTCGGGCGGCTTCACGCAGGTGACGGACGACCTGCAGGAGCGGCTGGGGCTGGACTTCGCCTCGGCCAACACGCTGGAGATCGTCGACGGCAAGCTGACGGGTCGGGTGACCGGGGACATCGTGGACCGGGCGGGCAAGGCGCGGCTGCTGCGCCGGTTCGCGGCCGAGGCGGGGGTGCCGCTGGCCCAGACCGTGGCCATCGGCGACGGCGCGAACGACCTGGACATGCTGAACGCCGCCGGGCTGGGCGTGGCCTTCTGCGCGAAGCCGGTGGTGCGGGAGGCCGCGCACACCGCCGTCAACGTGCCCTTCCTGGACACCGTGCTGTACCTGCTGGGCATCACCCGCGAAGAGGTCGAGGCCGCCGACCTGCACTGACGCCGTCCGCGGCGCCGGCCCGTGCCGACGCGCCCCGGCGCCACGGGCCCGGCCTCCGGGCCCGCGCGGAGTACGAGAAGGGCCCCCGGCCGGTGCGCCGGGGGCCCTTCTCGTCCTGCGGATACCCCACGGGGGTCAGTGCTTGGGGGTCCAGAAGTCGAGGAGGGTGCCGACCCCGTGCTCGACGGACTTCCAGCTGCCGCTGAACCCGATGATGGCGACGGCCGCGGTCGGGAAGCCGCTGCGGGCCATGCGTGCGAGGGTGTCGCCCTCGGCCCGGCCGGCGAGGGCGTCGGCCAGTGCGTGCATGCCCGGGTTGTGGCCGATGACCAGCAGGTCGTGCACGTCGTCCGGGGTCTCGTTGACCAGGGCGATCAGCTCGCCGAGGGAGGCCTCGTACAGGCGCTCCTCGTAGACGGTCTTGGGCCGGTGCGGGAGTTCCTGGACGGCGAGCTTCCAGGTCTCGCGGGTCCGGGCGGCGGTGGAGCACAGGGCCAGGTCGAAGGTGATGCCGGTTTCTGCCAGCTTCAGCCCGACGGCCGGGGCGTCCGCCCTGCCCCGGTCGGCCAGCGGCCGCTCGTGGTCCGACACCTCGGGCCAGTCGGCCTTGGCGTGCCGGAGGAGGACGATCCTGCGGGGTGTATCGGCGCTCATGGCTCCCAGCTTCGCACGAAATGAGCCATGGGGCGCAGGGTGTTGAAGGGCTCACCCCATGGAGGCGGATGTGCTCCGGCGCGCGGGTGTCAGGGCAGTGCGCGCACCAGCTGCTCCAGCAGCGGGACCAGCGTGGAACCCGCCCCCGGCTGGTGCGCTCCGGCCGCGCCCGGGCCGGACAGGAGTACGAGGAGCGCCGCGAAGGCCGCGACCGGCAGAGCGAGGGCCCACCAGCGCAGGCGGGTGTCGGGGCCGGTGCCGGGGGTACGGCCGAAGGGCGACGACGTCCGGTGGACGGTCCGGATCTGGGTGGGGGCCGACATGACCGCCTCCGTGTGGGTGGGCTCGGCTGGGCTGCTGGGAGTGCCGCGTTGTCTCCGCCGCTTCGAATGCCGCGTCGTCTTCGCTGCTTCGAATCTAGGGATCCGGTGCAGCGGTTCCCATCAGGTGATCCACCCACTCGACCCTGAGCCCCACCCCCTAGGGGACGGGGGGTTATCCCTACCCCGGCCGCCGCGCGGGGCGCGTCAGGGGGAGGCGAACGTGGCGATGATCGCGACGATCACCGTGACACCGAGCATGGCGCCGAGGACGAGGGCCAGCTTCCGACGGCCGTTCTGGGGGTTCGGTTCGAGCACGGGCTGCATGGGCTCAGTCTCCCATGCCTCATTCCCCCTCGATCGTGCGGTCCCGGCCCGCGAGGACGCCGACCACCATCTGCGGCACCATCAGGCCCGCCATGACCGCCAGCGGCAGGTCCCAGCCGCCGCTGTGCTGGTACAGCATGCCGATGAGCAGGGGGCCGGGGAGGGAGATCAGGTAGCCGGCGCTCTGCGCGAAGGCGGACAGCCTGGCGACGCCGGCCGCGGACCGGGCACGCAGTCCGATCATGGTGATGGCCAGCGGGAACGCACAGTTCGAGACGCCGAGCAGCATGGCCCAGACCCAGGCCCCGTCGGCGGGAGCGGCGTACAGGCCGGCGTACCCCGTCAGGCCGAAGAGGCCGAGGGCGACGACGATCACGCCCTGGTTGCGGACGGCCCCGGCCAGCCGCGGGATGACGAAGGCCAGCGGCACGCCCATGACCATGGTGACGGCGAGCAGCACCCCGGCGCCGTCGGCCGAGACGCCCGAGTCGCGGAAGATCTGGGCCAACCAGCCCATGGTCACGTACGCGCCGGTGGCCTGGAGGCCGAAGTAGCCGGCCAGCGCCCAGGCGGTGCGGCTGCGGGTGACCCGGGGGCCCGCGGCGTCGGCGGTCGGACGGCCCGCACCCGGGGACGCGGCGCCGGGCGCGACGGCCCGCTCCCGGCGCGCCTCCCGACGGGCCTCGCGGGCCACCGCGAGCCAGGGCAGGACGGCGGCCAGGGCGAGGACGGCCCAGACCAGCAGGCCGGTGCGCCAACTGCCGCCGAGGGCCCGGGTCATCGGGACGGTGGCCGCGGCGGCCAGCGAGGTGCCGATGGCCAGCGCCATGGAGTACAGGCCGGTCATGGTGCCGACGCGGTCGGGGAACCAGCGCTTGACGATCACCGGGAGCAGCACGTTGGTGAGCGCGATGCCGGCGAGCGAGAGGGCGCTGGCCGCCAGGAAGCCGCCCGTGCTGCCCGCGAAGGAGCGGACCACCATGCCGGCGGCGACCGCGGCCATGCCGGCGCACACGACGGCGGCGGGGCCGAACCGGCGCGAGAGCCGGGGCGCGGTGACGCCGAAGACCGCGAAGCAGAGGGCGGGCATCGAGGTGAGCAGGCCGGCGACGGTGCCGCTCATGCCGAGGCCCGCACGGGTCTCCTCCAGGAGGGCCCCGAGGCTGGTGATCGCCGGTCGCAGGTTGAGGGCCGCGAGGACGATGGCGACGACGACGAGCGGCCCGAGCCAGCGGGGGGCCTCGTGGGCGGGCCCCGCGGCGGGGCCGCGGAGGGTGGTGGCGGCGCTGCTGCCGGGTGCGGCCGCGCGGCCGAGGGTGCGGGTCTTCTCATCGCGCATGCCACCCATCATAGATTCATGGGATGATTGGTTGTCCAGCGGTGGTCCGGCCCGCTCCGATCGCCGGTACCGCTACGGTGTCGTCCCGTCCACTACCCCCAGGAGGGTCCATGCCGCTGACCTCGCCCCGCCGCTCCGCACTCGTCGACCAGGTGATCTCCCAGCTCAGGAACCAGATCACGTCGGGCGAGTGGCCGGTGGGATCGCGGATCCCCACCGAGCCGGAGCTGGTCGAGCAGCTGGGCGTGGCCCGCAACACCGTGCGCGAGGCGGTCCGCGCGCTCGCGCACAACGGCCTGCTGGACATCCGGCAGGGTTCGGGCACCTACGTCCTCGCGACGAGCGAGCTGGCGGGGGTCATGCACCGCCGGTTCGCGGGCGCCGACCCGCGGCACGTCGCGGAGCTGCGGTCGACGCTGGAGTCCTCGGCGGCACGGCTGGCGGCGGAGCGGCGCACCGAGCGGGACCTGGGTCAGCTGGACGCGCTGCTGGCGCGGCGCGAGGAGGCGTGGGCGTCCGGGGACGCGGAGGTGTTCGTGGCGGCCGACATCAGCCTGCACATGGCGGTCGTGGCGGCCTCGCACAACGACGTCCTGGTCGGGCTGTACGCCGACCTGGGCGACCTGCTGCGCGACTGGCTGCGCGACGACGTGGGCACCGAGCTGACGCCGGACACCCACATGGACCACGGCCGCCTGGTGGAGGCGATCCGGCGCGGGGACGGGGACGCGGCGGCCTCCGAGGCCGCGGGGTACCCGTTCGAATGGCTGAAGGAAGCCCCGGGGCGGGCGCGCGACTGACCCGGGCGCGCGACTGACCCCGGGGGGCCGTGGTGCGTGGGTCCCCTCGCCTCTTGACCCGCCATGGCCTGCAGGCCCTGCGGCAGGCCCACCCCTGGGGCTTCGGGGCCTCCGGCCCTGGCCTACGGCCACCCCAGGCCCGGGCCTGCCTCCGGACCAGCCTGCCACGACGCCTCAAGAGGCTCCCCCACACACCACGGCACCCACTCGCTGAGCGGGGCATCCCCGCCCCCGCGCGCGAGCGACGGACCCGCGGCTCCCTCCCGCCGGGCGTGGTGGCACTAGAAGGGCTCGGCCGCGAGGAGCAGTCGTCGGGGCAGGTACGGGGACTCGACGCGGACCTCCCAGCCCCGGCGACGGGCGTGGCAGGCCAGCGCCAGGACGTCGAGGTCGATCGACGCGTCGACGTCGTCGGCCCGGTCGGCCACCCGGAAGTGGTCGCGGTAGGCCTCCAGGGCGTCGGCCAGGGCCAGGTTGAAGCTCTCCTCGTCCCCCTCGACGAGCTGAGAGAGCAGCACCGCCGGCGGCGGCCGGAAGCCCCAGTCCCGGGCCTTCTCGACCTCCCGCAGCGCGCGCTCGGTCGCCGGCCCGGCGTCCTCTCCCTTCAGGTACGCGTGGAGGGCCACCCGGTACGCGGCGAACGCGGAGCGGTCCTCCTCCGCGTACCCGGGGCCCGTCAGGACCAGCGGTGCGAGGTCCTCGCGCGCGCCGGTGACCAGGGCGAACGCGATGGCGGTCTGCCAGGCGCCCGGGCCCGCCTCGTCGCGGCAGGCCGGGTAGCGCAGCGTGCGGCCGTCGATCTCCACCTCGGCCTCGGTGCCCGGCTCGGCCAGCGCGATCGTGAACAGCGCCGCACCGAGCCGGGAGGCCAGCCGCAGGTTGGCGAGCTGGGCATCGGTGGCGTCCGCGGAGCGCGCGGCCCGCGTCTTGAAGAGGATGTCCTGGTAGCCCACCGCGCTCTCGAGCCGCCACGCCTTGAGGGGCTCGCCGTCCCCGGAGGTGAGGGCCTTGCGGGTGCTCTCCTCGAACCGGGCCTCGTACTCCGGGCCGGAGGTCCGCTCCACGGCCGGCCGCTCGACCACGAGGGGTCCGGCGGCCAGGGCGGCGACCGCGTCGGCGCGCCGGTCGCGGCCGAAGCCCCCGACCCGGGGACCGGCGGTCTCGAAGCCGGTGACCAGGGCGCGCGGCAGGTAGTCGGTGTCGACGGCCGGCGACCAGCCCAGGGTGCGGTACGCCAGTGCGGCGAGGGCGATCGGCAGCAGCGGCAGGAGGCTGCGCGGGCGGGCGCCGGGCCCGGGCAGCTCGGTCAGCGGGAGCAGCAGCGCGGCGAGCCCGGCGTCGAAGGCCTCCCGGTCCTCGACGACCAGGGCGCGCAGGGTGCGCAGGGCCACCGCGTCCGGCCGGTCGAGCAGCTCCGCGCCGCGCTCCCGGGCCCGGGCGGCGATCCGGGCGAGCGCGGCGTCGACCGCGACGGTCTTCTGCTCCGCGGTCGGCGGGTAGTCGTCGTCGTCGTTCCCGGTGTCGCCGACGACCTGGGCCATGAAGCCGGCGACGAGTTCGACGGCGGGGTCCCCCGCCGTGTCGTCGCCGAACTTGTGGCGGGCGAAGTGGAACGCCTCCCCGTGGTACGAGGCCTTGCCGGCGAGGACCGCGAGGCAGAACGCGTCGAGCCACTCGCCCGGGGTGACCGACTCCTCGGGGTGCTCGGTGTCGCCGCGGTCGTACCCCATCCCGAAGTTCACGTAGTCGAGGTGGATGTGGAAGCTGTCGTGCGGGTGGTACGCGGCGTAGGTGACGGCGCCGGCCGCGGCCTCGGTGGCGTCCTTGAGCACGGCCCTGGCCTCGGGGTGGTCGAGGTCGGGGGTGTCGACGGACAGGGCGCCGAGGTAGTCGAGGAACTCCTCCGAGAGGTACTGCCACTCGTACGTGGCCATCCGGCCGCCCCGCGACATGGACCGGACCTCTCCCCCGATCCGGTTCACGAAGTCCGTCCGCGCGGCCGAAACCGCTCCCTGGCCGACCTGGTGACGCTCTATCCGCACTGCCCCGCTCCTTGATCGCTGAACTGCGGCCAGCGTAGGGACGGGGTCTGACAGTCCGTCGGCGGGGCGGACGCGGCGCACCGGGCGGCGGCCGGGTCTCAGCCGCGCTGGTGGCTCACCCAGGCCGACCGCACTTCCTTCCAGCAGCGCCCGGTCAGCTGCAGCTGGTCCGCCGGCCCCACGGCCACCGCCACGCTGTCGCTGTCGAGGTCCCACCACCGGTCGCACTCGATGTGCAGGCGCACCAGGTCGGTCCTCGGGTACGGGTTGTGGCAGCGCGCCGTGACGTGGGACCCCGCGATGTCGGTCTCGCAGTCGGCCCCGAACAGCTCGCGGCGCCCCGGCCGTGCCGGCTGGGCCGGCGGCTCGACGGGGAGCTCCGCAGGATCCACGCCCGCCTGGCCGCCGGGGAAGGCGTCGGCGGGGTCCGGCAGCGCCTCCGCCGCGGCGGGCGCGTCGGTCTCCGCCGCCGCGTCGGCCGCCGCCCCGGGCGCGAGGAGGCCGGTCAGCACGATGGCGGCGGCCAGCAGTGTCGTCGTACGGCTGCGGATCGGACGCACCCCGGTCCTCCCTCCCGCGAGTCGGCCCGGAAGCCCCCGCTCGACGCTCCCCGGGCGTGATCAGTCTGCGGGAAACGCGAGGGCCGCGCCTCCCGGAGGAGGCGCGGCCCAGGTGGGTACGCGCGGCGGCTGGCCCGTACGGGTGAACCCGGTGCGGGTCAGGCGCCCATGATGTGCACGCCGCCGTCGACGTGCACGATCTCGCCGGTGGTCTTCGGGAACCAGTCCGAGAGCAGGGCGACGACGCCGCGGCCGGCCGGCTCCGGGTCGTTCATGTCCCACGCCAGCGGGGAGCGGTGGTTCCACACGTCGGCCAGGTCGGAGAAGCCCGGGATGGACTTCGCGGCCATGGAGCCGAGCGGGCCGGCGGAGACCAGGTTGCAGCGGATGCTCTCCTTGCCCAGGTCGCGGGCGAGGTAGCGGCTGGTGGCCTCCAGCGCGGCCTTGGCCGGGCCCATCCAGTCGTACTGCGGCCAGGCGTACTGGGCGTCGAAGGTGAGGCCGACGACGGCCGCGCCCTCCGCCGGGAACAGCGGCTTGCAGGCCATGGTCAGCGACTTCAGGGAGAACGCCGAGACGTGCATCGCGGTGGACACCGACTCGAACGGCGTGTTCAGGAAGTTGCCGCCGAGGGCGTCCTGCGGGGCGAAGCCGATCGAGTGGACGACGCCGTCGAGGCCGCCGAGCTCGTCGCGGACGACCTGCTCCAGCCGGGCCAGGTGCTCGTCGTTGGTGACGTCGAGCTCGATGACCTTGACGGGCTTGGGGAGCTTCTTGGCGATGCGCTCGGTCAGGGTGGGCCGGGGGAAAGCGGTGAGGATGACCTCGGCGCCCTGCTCCTGGGCCAGCTTGGCGACGTGGAAGGCGATGGAGGACTCCATCAGCACACCAGTGACCAGGATGCGCTTGCCGTCGAGAATTCCGCTCATGGTGATCAGTGACCCATGCCCAATCCGCCGTCAACGGGAATGACGGCTCCAGTGATGTACGACGCGTCGTCCGACGCGAGGAAGCGCACGGCCGAGGCGATCTCCTCGGGCTGCGCGTAGCGGCCGAGCGGCACCTGGGAGACGATGCCGGCGCGCTGCTCGTCGGTGAGCACCTTCGTCATGTCGGTGTCGACGAAGCCGGGGGCGACGACGTTGAAGGTGATGTTGCGGGAACCCAGCTCGCGGGCGAGGGAGCGGGCGAAGCCGACGAGGCCGGCCTTGGAAGCGGCGTAGTTCGCCTGGCCCGCCGAGCCCAGCAGGCCGACGACGGAGGAGACGAGGACGACGCGGCCCTTCTTGGCGCGCAGCATGCCGCGGTTGGCACGCTTGACCACGCGGAAGGTGCCGGTGAGGTTCGTGTCGAGGACGGACGTGAAGTCGTCCTCGGACATGCGCATCAGCAGCTGGTCCTTGGTGATGCCGGCGTTGGCCACCAGCACCTCGACCGCGCCGTGCTCGCCCTCGATCTCCTTGTAGGCCTGCTCCACCTGCTCGGCGTCGGTGATGTCGCACCGGACGGGCAGCACGCCCAGCTCGACGAGCTCCTGCGGGGGCTCCCCCGAGCGGTACGTGATCGCGACCTTGTCGCCCGCGTCGGCGAAGGCGCGGGCGATGGCGAGGCCGATGCCCCGGTTTCCTCCGGTGACGAGAACCGAGCGGCTCAACGGATCACCCTTTCCCTAGCTGTCTGGACAGCGAAAACCTATCGGTCCAGTCGTGTGTACGCAGAATCGGTCCTCGACAGGGCCTGAAGTCGACGGCTGTCGAGTCCCTACAGAAAGAGGTATGCATTCCGGGCGTCGGCGCGACATGATCGGGGCGACCGGTCCCGACCACAGGGAGACATCCGTGCCTCATTCCATCGACGCGGCGTTCACCGCGCTGCCGCTGCGGGCGCTCGCCGACGCGGCGCTCGCGCGGGCGCGCGCTCTGGGCGCCGAGCATGCCGACTTCCGGCTCGAGCGGGTCCGCAGCGCCTCCTGGCGGCTGCGGGACGCCAAGCCCGCGGGCTCCTCGGACACCACCGACCTCGGCTTCGCCGTCCGGGTGGTGCACGGGGGCAGCTGGGGGTTCGCCTCGGGCGTGGACCTGACCATGGACGGTGCGGCGCGGGTGGCCTCGCAGGCGGTGGCCATGGCGCAGCTGTCGGCGAAGGTGATCAAGGCGGCCGGCTCGGCCGAGCGGGTGGAGCTGGCGGACGAGCCGGTGCACGCCGACCGGACGTGGGTCTCGGCGTACGAGATCGACCCGTTCACGGTGCCGGACGAGGAGAAGGCCGCGCTGCTCGCCGACTGGAGCAACCGGCTGCTGGCGGCGGACGGCGTCGCGCACGTGGACGCCTCGCTGCTGGCCGTGCACGAGAACAAGTTCTACGCGGACACCGCGGGCACCGTCACGACCCAGCAGCGGGTGCGGATCCACCCGCAGCTGACGGCGGTGGCCGTGGACGAGCGGACCGGCGAGTTCGACTCGATGCGCACGATCGCGCCCCCGGCGGGCCGCGGCTGGGAGTACCTGCGGGGCACCGGCTGGGACTGGGACTCCGAGCTGGAGCGGATCCCGGGGCTGCTGGCGGAGAAGATGCGGGCGCCGAGCGTCGAGGCCGGCCGGTACGACCTGGTGGTCGACCCGTCGAACCTCTGGCTGACGATCCACGAGTCGATCGGGCACGCCACCGAGCTGGACCGGGCGCTGGGCTACGAGGCGGCCTACGCCGGCACCTCGTTCGCGACGTTCGACCAGCTCGGCACCCTGAAGTACGGCTCCCCGATCATGAACGTGACCGGTGACCGGACCGCGGAGCACGGCCTGGCCACGGTCGGGTACGACGACGAGGGCGTCGAGGCGCAGAGCTGGGACCTCGTCAAGGACGGCACCCTGGTCGGCTACCAGCTGGACCGGCGCATCGCGAAGCTGACCGGCCTCGGCCGCTCGAACGGCTGCGCGTACGCGGACTCCCCCGGGCACGTGCCGGTGCAGCGGATGGCGAACGTCTCGCTGCAGCCGGACCCGGGCGGGCTGTCGACGGAGGACCTGATCGGCGGGGTCGAGCGGGGCATCTACGTGGTCGGCGACCGCTCCTGGTCGATCGACATGCAGCGCTACAACTTCCAGTTCACCGGCCAGCGGTTCTTCCGGATCGAGAACGGGCGGCTGGCGGGCCAGCTGCGGGACGTCGCCTACCAGGCGACCACCACCGACTTCTGGGGCTCCATGGAGGCCGTGGGCGGCCCGCAGACGTACGTCCTGGGCGGTGCCTTCAACTGCGGCAAGGCCCAGCCGGGCCAGGTCGCGGCCGTCTCGCACGGCTGCCCGTCCGCGCTGTTCCGCGGCGTCAACATCTTGAACACCACGCAGGAGGCCGGCCGATGACCCGGAGCACGAAGCCGCACGAGATCGTCGAGCGGGCGCTGGAGCTGTCCACGGCCGACGGCTGCGTGGTGATCGCGGACGAGGAGTCGACCGCGAACCTGCGCTGGGCGGGCAACGCGCTGACGACGAACGGCGTCACCCGCGGCCGCACCCTCACGGTCATCGCCACCGTGGACGGCAAGGAGGGCACCGCCTCCGGCGTGGTCTCCCGCTCCGCCGTCACGGCCGAGGACCTCGAGCCGCTGGTACGGGCCGCCGAGGCGGCGGCGCGCGGCGCGGGTCCGGCCGAGGACGCGCAGCCGCTGGTGACGGGGGTCCCGTCGTCCCCCGACTTCACCGACGGGCCGGCCGAGACCTCCTCGGCGGTGTTCGCGGACTTCGCCCCGGCGCTCGGCGAGGCCTTCGCCCGGGCCCGCGAGGGCGGTCGTGAACTGTACGGGTTCGCCAACCACGAGCTGGTCTCCACGTACGTCGGCACGTCGACGGGGCTCCGGCTCCGGCACGACCAGCCGAACGGGACGCTGGAGCTGAACGCGAAGTCGCCCGACCGGCAGCGGTCGGCCTGGGCCGGCCGGTCCACCCGTGACTTCAAGGACGTCGACCCCGGGGCGCTGGACGCGGAGCTGGCCCGCCGGCTGGGCTGGGCGGAGCGGCGCATCGAGCTGCCGGCCGGCCGCTACGAGACGCTGCTGCCCCCGACGGCCGTGGCGGACCTGCTGATCTACCAGATGTGGTCGGCCGCGGCGCGGGACGCGACCGAGGGCCGCACCGTGTTCTCCAAGCCCGGCGGCGGCACCCGGCTCGGCGAGCGGCTCTCGCCGCTGCCGCTGACGCTGCGCAGCGACCCGAACGAGCCCGGCCTGGAGGCGGCGCCCTTCGTCATCGCGCACAGCTCGGGCGACGACGCGTCGGTGTTCGACAACGGCCTGCCGGTGCCGCCGGTGGAGTGGGTGCGCGGCGGCGAGCTGGCCCACCTGACCACCACCCGGCACACCGCGGCACTGACCGGACTGCCCTCGGCCCCCGGCTTCGGCAACCTGGTCCTGGACGCGGGCGGGGAGAAGTCCCTGGACGAGATGGTGGCGGCCACCGAGCGGGGTCTGCTGCTGACCTGCCTGTGGTACATCCGCGAGGTCGACCCGGCGACGCTGCTGCTGACCGGCCTGACCCGGGACGGGGTGTACCTCGTCGAGAACGGCGAGGTCGTCGGCGAGGTGAACAACTTCCGGTTCAACGAGTCCCCGGTGGACCTGCTGTCCCGGGCCACCGAGGCCGGCCGTACCGAGAAGACCCTGCCGCGCGAGTGGAGCGACTGGTTCACCCGGGCCGCGATGCCCGCGCTGCGGATCCCCGATTTCAACATGAGCTCGGTCAGCAAGGGCGTGTGACCCCCATAGACTGAGATCCACGCGCCCCGGCGCGTGCCGCGGCCACCGCACCGGCCGCTTCTCCACCATTCGAAGGAGTCGAAAGACCGTGACGGACATCGTCGACGAACTGAAGTGGCGCGGGCTGTTCGCCCAGTCCACCGACGAGGACGCCCTGCGCAAGGCGCTCGCGGACGGTCCGGTCACCTTCTATTGCGGCTTCGACCCGACGGCCCCGTCGCTGCACGTGGGGCACCTGGTACAGGTGCTCACCGTGCGCCGGCTCCAGCAGGCCGGCCACCGGCCGCTGGCGCTGGTCGGCGGGGCCACGGGGCAGATCGGTGACCCGCGCCCGACGGCCGAGCGGACCCTGAACGACCCGGAGACGGTCGCGAACTGGGTCAACCGGCTGCGCACCCAGATCGAGCCGTTCCTGTCCTTCGAGGGCGAGAACGCCGCGGTGATGGTGAACAACCTGGACTGGACGGCGGGCCTGTCCGCCATCGAGTTCCTGCGGGACATCGGCAAGCACTTCCGCGTCAACAAGATGCTGACCAAGGACTCGGTCGCCCGCCGGCTGGAGTCCCAGGAGGGCATCAGCTACACCGAGTTCAGCTACCAGCTGCTGCAGGGCATGGACTTCCTGGAGCTGTACCGGCGCCACGGCTGCACGCTGCAGCAGGGCGGGTCCGACCAGTGGGGCAACCTGGTGGCCGGCCTCGACCTGATCCACAAGCTGGAGCCGCACGCGCAGGTGCACGCGCTGGCCACCCCGCTGATGGTCAAGGCGGACGGCACGAAGTTCGGCAAGACCGAGAGCGGCGCCGTCTGGCTGGACCCGGAGCTGACCACGCCGTACGCGTTCTACCAGTTCTGGCTGAACGTGGACGACCGGGACGTCTCCACGTACCTGCGCATCCTGTCCTTCAAGAGCCGCGAGGAGCTGGAGGCGCTGGAGGCGCAGACCGCGGAGCGGCCGCAGGCGCGCGCCGCGCAGCGCGCGCTGGCCGAGGAGCTCACCACGCTGGTGCACGGCGCCGACCAGTGCGCCGCCGTGATCGCCGCCTCGAAGGCCCTCTTCGGGCAGGGCGACCTGGCGGAGCTGGACGAGGCCACGCTGGCCGCGGCCCTCTCCGAGCTGCCGCACGCCACGGTCTCCGAGCTCGTGGCGGTGCCGGACCTGCTCGCCGAGACCGGCCTGGTCGCGAGCAAGTCGGCCGGTCGCCGTACGGTCAAGGAGGGCGGGGCGTACGTGAACAACGTCAAGATCACCGCCGAGGACGCCGTCCCGGCCCGGGAGGAGCTGCTGCACGGGCGTTGGCTGGTGCTGCGTCGCGGCAAGAAGAACCTGGCCGCGGTGGAGCTCACCGGCTGACGGCGCCGACGACGGCTCCGGGCCCTCCCGGCAGCACACGGCGAAGGGGCCGGTCCGCACGCACCGTGCGGGCCGGCCCCTTCGCCGTACCCGTGGGCCTCGACGGGAGCCCACGGGTACCGCTCCCCGTCACGTCGTCTGGCCGCGCTTGCCCCGGATCGCCATGTACATCATGTCGCCGAGCGCCACGACGGCGATCGCGCACGCCAACTGCAGCAGGTGGCGGGTCCAGTCGACGCCCCGGGTGTCCGCGACCCCGATCCAGCCGGCCACCGCGTTGCCGAGGATGGCGCCGGCCATGCCGAAGAGGGTCGTCAGCCACAGGGGCTGGTGCTGCTTGCCGGGCAGGACCGCCCGGGCGATGAGCCCGAGCACGAAGCCCACGATGATCGCCCACAACCAACTCATGTCGCCTCCTCATGCGGCATGCCGCGTTTACCGCGCAGGTGCGCTCAAGTCTCGTCCGACCGGGCGAATTACGCATGTCGGACGCCTCCGTCCGGGGGAGGTCATCGCGGCCGTCCGCCGAAGGCCCGACCCCCGCCCTCGGCAGCACCCGGGACCGGGCGTACCGTGGAGGTCCGGCCCGGGCGAGGAGGCTGCCCGGCGGCACGATGGGGTGGTGGAGCGGTGCGGAAGCGGAACGGTACCGAGGTGTTCCGGATCACCGGAGCCCGGCAGGGACTGGCCGAGGACGTACGTGGTCGCCAGCGCCGCTACGTGATCTCGATGGGCATCCGCACGGTGTCGGTGATCCTCACCGTGCTGTTGTGGAACGTCGAGCGGTACGTGGCCGTGGTCACGCTCGTCGCGGGCGCGCTGCTGCCGTACGTCGCCGTGGTCATCGCCAACGCGGGGCGCGAGCGGGCGCCCTCCCTGCCCTCGCACTTCGTCCCGGCGCCGGTGCGCCCGGCACTGGACGCGGGAAACCTCAATAAAAGCTCAGATCAATCATGAAGTTCCGCTGCACCGCACCGGGTCCTGCGTGACATACTGCCTAGGCGCTCCGCATCCCCCGTCGGAGCGACAGACCGACGCCGGGCAGCTCCCCCCGTGGCTGCTCGGCGTCGTCATTTCGTCTTCTAGGGTTGAGGCGTGATCCTCCCCATCGGACCCGACGAGTCCCCCGCCACCCCGATCTGCTCCGCCAAGGGCTGCCGCGCCGCCGCGGTCTGGGTCCTGGCCTGGAACAACCCGAAGCTGCACACGCCCGAGCGTCGCAAGACGTGGCTGGCGTGCGAGGAGCACCGCGAGCACCTGTCCCAGTTCCTGGGGGTGCGCGGATTCCTCAAGGACGTCGTGAAGTTCGAGGACTGGCAGGACCCGGAGGTCCTGTAGGCACCGTGGGCCGCGTGGGCTCCGGGGGCCCCGGGGCCCCGGAGCCCCCGGAGCCCCCGGAGGTCAGCCGCCGATGGCCGACATCGGGCGGTCGGGCTGGAGGAAGGACGGGTCGTCGAGGCCGGAGCCGGCCTTCTTCCCCCACATCGCCACCTTCCACAGGCGGGCGATCTCCTCGTCCGGGGCACCCGAGCGCAGGGCTCCGCGCAGGTCGGACTCCTCGGTGGCGAACAGGCAGGTGCGCACCTGGCCGTCCGCGGTCAGCCGGGTCCGGTCGCAGGCCCGGCAGAACGGCCGGGTGACGGAGGCGATGACCCCGACGGTGGCCGGGCCGCCGTCGACGATCCAGCGCTCGGCGGGGGCGGAGCCGCGTTCGGCGGCGCCCTCCTCGGTGAGGGTGAAGCGGGTGCGCAGCGAGGCGAGGATGTCCCCGGCGGTGATCATGCCGTCGCGCTTCCAGCCGTGCTGGGCGTCGAGCGGCATCTGCTCGATGAAGCGCAGTTCGTAGCCCTGCTCGACGGCCCAGGCCAGCAGGTCGGGGGCCTCGTCGTCGTTGAGGCCGGGCATGAGGACGGCGTTGACCTTGACCGGGGTGAGGCCCGCGTCGCGGGCGGCGGCCATGCCGTCGACCACGTCGTGGTGGCGGTCGCGGCGGGTGAGGGTCTTGAAGACGTCCGGGCGCAGGGTGTCGAGCGAGACGTTCACGCGGTCGAGGCCGGCGGCCTTGAGGGCGGCGGCGGTGCGCTTGAGGCCGATGCCGTTGGTGGTCAGGGACATCCGGGGGCGCGGCTCCAGGGCGGCGCACTGCTCCACGATGCCGACCAGGCCGGGGCGCAGCAGCGGCTCGCCACCGGTGAAGCGGACCTCGGCGACGCCGAGGTGGGTGACGGCGATCCGGACCAGGCGGACGATCTCTTCGTCGGTGAGCAGGTCGGGCTTGGCCAGCCACTGCAGGCCTTCCTCGGGCATGCAGTACGTACAGCGCAGGTTGCACCGGTCCGTGAGAGAGACCCGCAGGTCGGTCGCCACGCGGCCGTAGGTGTCGATGAGCACTGTGGCCCCCTCCCGTGTCCGGATGTGTAGAGGTTCAGCTACGTGTTCGAGCCTACGCGACGCGTGTTACGGACAGAGGTGCCCGAAGGAACGAGACGCGGCGAGGCCGCGTCGTAGAGAAGTACGACGCGGCCACGCTGCGTGAACGGCGGGTGCCGGAGGGCAGCCGCCGGATCCCGTGGGGGGGGTCAGTGGGCGCCCGTGCCGGTGAGCGAGCGGACCTCCAGCTCGGCGTACTTCTGCTGGTCGGCGGGCTCCTTGGACAGGACGGTGCCGAGCCAGCCGAGCAGGAAGCCGAGCGGGATGGAGACGATGCCGGGGTTCTCCAGGGGGAACCAGTAGAAGTCGGCGTTCTTGAACATCGACGTCTCCTTGCCGGAGACCACCGGCGAGAAGAGGACGAGGACCACCGAGGAGATCAGGCCGCCGTAGATGGACCAGAGCGCGCCCCGGGTGGTGAAGCGCTTCCAGAAGAGGCTGTACAGGATCGTCGGCAGGTTGGCCGAGGCGGCGACGGCGAAGGCGAGGGCGACCAGACCGGCGACGTTGAGGTCCCGGGCCAGGGTGCCCAGGCCGATGGCGACGGCGCCGATGCCGACGGTGGCCCAGCGGGCGGCCCGTACCTCTTCCTGCTCGGTGGCGTTGCCCCTGCGAATCACGTTGACGTAGAGGTCGTGCGCGAAGGACGAGGAGGAGGCGAGGGTGAGGCCGGCGACGACCGCGAGGATGGTGGCGAAGGCGACGGCGGAGATGACGGCCAGCAGGACCGCGCCGCCGGTGGAGCCGGCGCCGCCCCCGACGGCCTCGGCGAGCATGGGCGCGGCGGTGTTGCCGGCCTTGTTGGACGTGGTGATCGCGTCGCGGTCCAGGAGGGCGGCGGCGCCGAAGCCGAGGGCGATGGTCATCAGGTAGAAGGCGCCGATGATGCCGATGGCCCAGTTCACGGACTTGCGCGCGGCCTTGGCCGTGGGAACCGTGTAGAAGCGGATCAGGATGTGCGGCAGGCCCGCGGTGCCCAGGACCAGGGCGAGGCCGAGGGAGATGAAGTCGAGCTTGGTGGTGGCGTCCTTGCCGTACTTCAGACCCGGCTCCAGGAAGGAACTGCCCTTGCCGCTGTTCTCGGCGGCCCGGCCGAGCAGCTCGGAGATGCTGAAGTCGAACTTGAGCATCACCAGGAAGGTGATGAGCAGGGCGCCGGCGATGAGCAGGACGGCCTTGACCATCTGCACCCAGGTGGTGCCCTTCATGCCGCCGATGGTCACGTAGACGATCATCAGTACGCCGACCAGGGCGACGATCGCGACCTTGCCGCCGTCGCTGGTGATGCCGAGCAGCAGCGAGACCAGGACGCCCGCGCCGGCCATCTGCGCGAGCAAATAGAAGATGGAGACGACGATGGTGGACGTGCCGGCGGCGGTGCGGACGGGGCGCTGGCGCATCCGGTAGGCGAGGACGTCGCCCATCGTGTAGCGGCCGGAGTTGCGCAGGGGCTCGGCGACCAGGAGGAGGGCCACCAGCCAGGCCACCAGGAAGCCGATGGAGTACAGGAAGCCGTCGTAGCCGAAGAGGGCGATGGCCCCGGCGATGCCGAGGAACGAAGCGGCGGACATGTAGTCGCCGGAGATGGCCAGGCCGTTCTGGAAGCCGGTGAACTGGCGGCCGCCGGCGTAGAAGTCGGCGGCGCCGCGGGTCTGGCGGCCGGCCCAGATCGTGATGATCAGGGTGGCGACGACGAACAGGGCGAAGAGGGTGATGATCAGGGGACGGTGCTCGGTGGCGGCCCCGGCCGCGAGCGGGACGGCCGGGGTGTGCGCGATGCCGCTCATGCGCCGTCCTCCATACCGGACTTGATGGACTCCGCCTGCGGGTCGAGGACGGCGGCGGCGTGCCGGGAGTACCACCAGGCGATCAGGAACGTGGTGGCGAACTGGGCGAGTCCGAGCACGAGGGCGACGTTGACGTTGCCGAGGAGCTTGATGCCCATGAACCCGCCGGCGTAGTTCGACAGCAGCACGTAGACCAGGTACCAGGCGATGAACGCCACGGTGAGCGGGAAGGCGAACGAGCGGTAGGAGCGGCGCAGCTCGCCGAACTCCGGGCTCTGCTGGACGGCGGCGAACTCCTCGGCCGAGGGCCCGGGCCGGCGCGTGCCCGCGCTGCCGGGGGGCGGGGGTGCTTCGGTGCTCACGGGGTCTCCTTGCGGGGCGGGTGCGATGGGAGCGGACAAAACGACCTCCGTGGGGGGAAGGTGTGACACGTTCCCCCTGTCAACGGCACGGACGGCAGGGCTGGACGGTTCAACACCCGATTTTTCTTTCGGAATTCATTGCTCAAGCGGGAAGATCGGCGCTAGCTTCACTCGTCATGTACCCGTCCAGCGCAACCTGCGCGGACGGCTTTTTCACGGATGATGTGGAGAACCCATGGCTCATCTGGGATCCGGACGCCGACGCCTGCTGGCCGTGCCGATCGGTCTGGCGCTCACGGCTTCGCTCGGTGTCCTCCCCGCGATGACGGCCTCGGCGGCCACGCTCGACGGAGTGGCCGCGACCGCCTCGGACTACACCGGTCCGAAGCTGTCGTACGTGGTCAACCTGGAGCGCACCGGTCCGGGTACGGCCAAGCAGGTGACGAAGGCGATCGAGGCGGTGGGCGGCACGGTCGTGCACGCCTATGAGCAGATCGGCGTCGTCGTCGTCCACTCCCAGAACCCCGACTTCGCGAAGCAGATCCGCGCCGCGAAGGGCGTGACCTCGGCCGGTGCCACCCGCACCGCCCCGCTGTCGCCCGTCCAGACCACGGAGGAGGGCAGCACCCAGGTCCTCACCGCGGACGAGGCCGCCAAGGCCGCCGCCGAGGCCGCTCCCGGTCAGGAGCCGCTGGAGCCCAACCAGTGGGACCTCCGGAAGATCAAGGCCGACGAGGCGCACGCGATCAACCTTGGCAGCTCCAAGGTGACCGTCGGCGTCATCGACACGGGTGTCGACGACACCCACCCCGATCTGGCCCCGAACTTCTCCAAGGACCAGTCGGCCAACTGTGTCGGCGGCGTCGCGGACCAGACGGACGGCGCCTGGCGCCCGTACGCCGACGGCAGCGACCACGGCACGCACGTGGCGGGCACCATCGCGGCGGCCCGCAACGGCGTCGGCATCAGCGGTGTCGCCCCCGGCGTGAAGGTCGCGGGCATCAAGGTCAGCGAGCCGGGCACCAGCCTCTTCTTCACCGAGGCCGTGGTCTGCGGCTTCGTGTTCGCCGCCGAGCACAACATCCAGGTGACGAACAACAGCTACTACGTCGACCCGTGGTACTTCAACTGCAAGGACGACGACGACCAGAAGGCCCTCGTCGAGGCCATCGGGCGCGCCACCAAGTACGCCGAGCGCAAGGGCACGCTCAACGTGGCCTCGGCCGGCAACTCGAACTGGGACCTGGCCGGCGAGTCCATCGTCGACACCACCAGCCCCGACGACGCCACCCCGGTGACGCGCACCATCGACCCGCGCAAGTGCCTCGACCTGCCGACGCAGCTGCCGGGTGTCGTGTCGGTGTCGGCCACGGGTGACCAGGGCCTCCGCTCGTACTACTCGAGCTACGGCCTGGGCGTCATCGACGTCGCCGGCCCCGGCGGCGACAAGTGGCAGGTGCCGGACACCCCGGACAAGAACGGGCGCGTCCTGTCGACCCTGCCGGGCGGCGGCTACGGCTACAAGCAGGGCACCTCGATGGCCGGCCCGCACGTGGCGGGCGTCGCGGCGCTCATCAAGAGCAAGCACCCGAACTTCACCCCGGCCCAGGTGCAGGCGCTGATGAAGGCCGAGGCGGACGAGATGGCCTGCCCCGACAAGGTCTACGACGCCACCGGCGCGCTGGTGGACGCCACCGCGACGTGCAAGTCGTACGGCACCCAGACGGGCTACTACGGCGCGGGCCTGGTCAACGCGCTGCGCGCCGTGAAGTGGTAGCAGCAGCCTGACCCGCGGTACGTCACACGCGGGGGAGGGGCCGGGCGGAATCGTTTCGCCCGGCCCCTCTCGTCATACTCGGCCGGGTCAGGGCTTGATGAGCACCTTCAGGGCGGAGCGGTCGTCCATCGCGCGGTAGCCGTCGGGGACCTCGTCCAGGGTGACCGCGCGGTCGAAGACCGGGGACGGGTCGATGGTGCCGTCGAGGACGTCCGCGAGCAGCTCGGGCAGGTACGCCCGGACCGGGGCGACTCCGCCGCGCAGGGTGATGTTCCGGTCGAACATGACGCCGAGGTCCAGGCCGGTGCCGCTGCCGTGCGGCACGCCCACGTAACCGATGGCGCCGCCGTCGCGGGTGATGTTCACGGCGGTGCGCATGGACTGCTCGGTGCCGACGGCCTCGACGACCGCGTGCGCGCCCTGGCCGCCGGTGAGCTCGCGCACGGCGGCCTCGGCGGCCTCCCCGCGCTCGGCGACCACGTCGGTGGCGCCGAAGCGCTTGGCGATGTCGGTACGGGCGCTGTGCCGGCCCAGCGCGATGATGCGGTCGGCGCCCAGTCGCTTGGCCGCCAGGACGCCGCACAGACCCACCGCGCCGTCGCCCACCACGGCGACGGTGGAGCCCTCGCGCACGCCCGCGCCGAGGGCGGCGTGGTGACCGGTGCCCATGACGTCGGAGAGCGCGAGCAGCGCGGTCAGCAGGTGGTCGTCGGAGGCGGCCGCGGCGGGCAGCTTCACCAGCGTGCCGTCGGCGTGCGGGACGCGGACGGCCTCGCCCTGACCGCCGTCGAAGCCCACGGAGCCCCAGAAGCCGCCGTGCACGCAGGACGTGTGCAGGCCCTCGCGGCAGTAGTCGCAGGTGCCGTCGGACCACATGAAGGGGGCCACGACGAGGTCGCCGGCGCGGAAGCCGGACACCTCGGAGCCGGTCTCCTCGACGATGCCGAGGAACTCGTGGCCGATGCGCTGGCCCGGCTCGCGCTTGGCCTCGCCGCGGTAGGCCCACAGGTCGCTGCCGCAGATGCAGGCGCGCAGCACGCGGACGACGGCGTCCTGCGGCTGCTTGACGGCGGCGTCGGGCACCTCCTCCACGCGGATGTCGTGCGGGGCGTGGATGACGGTGGCGCGCATGTTCGGCGTTCCTTGCCTTCGGGTACTGGCCCGCCGGATCCGGATCGCGGCCCGCGCGGGTATGACGTCCCTACCGTACGCCCGGGTGGTCGGCCGGGCCCGGGCGGAGGGGGTCGTTCCGCGACGGGTGCGGAGACACCCCGCCTATGGGCGAAGGGTGCGTACGCCGGGCCGCAGGCCGCCCGCGGCCAGCAGGTACTGGGCCGCGAGGTACGTGAGCATGATCCAGAAGTCGGGCCGGGGAAGCTGGGGCCACTCGGCCACGCCCGTGGCGATCAGGGTGTCGGAGAGCAGGAACAGCGCCCCGCCGATGCCCGCGACCGGGCCCAGGACGCCTGAGCGGAAGGCCATGGCGGTCAGCAGCAGGCTGTAGCCCGCCACCGGGATGCGCAGCTCGGCCGGCAGGTCGGACCAGAGCAGGCTGACGGTGGTGACCAGGGCGAGGGCGTACGCCGCTCCGAGCAGCGGATGGGCGCGGGCGCGGCCGAAGAGCACGAGGTAGCAGACGTGCCCGAGGGCGAAGGAGCCCATGCCGACGAGGAAGGCCGGGTCGGCGTCGAAGAGCAGCGCCAGGTCACCGCCCCACCCGAAGGCGAGCGCGGCCACCAGCAGCCAGGGGCCGCGCCGGGTCAGGACGTAGCCCACGAGCAGCGGCATCAGCAGCGGCTTGGCGAGCACGTGCCCGGGGTGCCAGCCGGCGAGCAGGGCGCCGAGGTCGAGGACGGACGCGGCGCCGAAGGCGACCAGCAGCCCGCGGGCCACCGCGTCGCGGTGCCCGGCGACCTTGGGCGCGGCCCAGGAGGGCACGCGGAGCCCTGCGGCGGTGCCGCCGACCGGGTCGGGCGTCGGGGCGGTGCGGGCGCTCATGCGGGGGACTCCGTGGGGGTCGAGGGGGTGGGGGCGGCGGGTGCGGTCGGGACGGGAGCCGGGGCCGGGGCCGGGGCCGGGGCCGGCTGCCAGCCGGGGCCCTTGAAGACCCGGCCGGTCCGCTCGCGCCAGCTCGTGGCGGCCCGTACGTCGCGGGCGATGGCGGCGTACTCGTGGGTGGCCACCCGCAGCGGGTTGTGGGTGGCGATGTTCTTCGTCAGGCCGAAGACCGGCCGTTCGGTCTCGGCCGTGAACGAGCCGAACGTCCGGTCCCAGACGATCAGGATCCCGCCGTAGTTGCGGTCCAGGTAGCCGCCCTGCGAGGCGTGGTGCACGCGGTGGTGCGAGGGGGTGTTGAAGACGTACTCGACGGGGCGCGGCAGCCTGTCGATCCGCTCGGTGTGGATCCAGAACTGGTACAGGAGGTTCACCGAGTAGCAGAAGGCCAGCGCCGCCGGGTGCACGCCGAGCGCGATCAGCGGCAGGTAGAAGGGCCACGAGGTGGCGCCGGTCCAGGGCTGGCGCAGCGCGGTGGAGAGGTTGAACCTGCGGCTGCTGTGGTGCACCACGTGCGAGGCCCACAGGATGCGGACCACGTGGTGGCTGCGGTGCTGCCAGTAGTAGCAGAAGTCCTGCGCGAGCAGCATGAGCGCGAAGGTCCACCACAGGAACGGCACCCGCAGCGGGGTCAGTTCGTACACCACCGTGTAGAGCGCGACGAACGGGATCTTCGAGAAGAAGTCGAAGAAGAGGCTGCCGAGCCCCATGGTCAGGCTGGTGGCCGTGTCCTTCGCCTCGTACCCGGCGGCGTCCTCGTCCGGATGGACCCGGTAGCTCACCGCCTCCAGGACCGTGAGCAGCACGAAGGCGGGTATGGACCACAGCACGACGTCGGGCAGGTTCGGCATGCCCGCACCATAGGGCTGGGGGCGCGGCACCGCTAGAGGTTGTTACCGATCGGTATCCGGCGGGGTTACCGAGGGTTCGCGGGATAGGGTCCGTGCACGTTCCAGGGGAGGGGGTCCGGGGGGATGACGGGTATCGAAACGGCCGTCTTACGCACGGCGACCGCGGTGGGGGGATGGCTCTACCGGTCGCGGCTCGGCCAGGTGCCGGGGGCGGGTCTGACGGAGCGGCCGGTACGCCCGGGGCGGCGCTGGCAGCGCCCGGCGGAGCTCGGCGGGCCGGAGCTGCACCGGCTCGCCGAGGGTCTCGCGGACCGGCTCGGCCCGGCCGTGACCGGGCTGCCGGAGCACGAGCGGCTGGCCGCCCTCGACGCGGTGGCCGACGCCTTCGCGGCCCTGGGCCCGCTGGACGCCGACACCGCCTTCGCGGCGGACCTGGACCCCGTCGGGCTGGCGGCGCGGGTACGGGTCCCGTCGGGGGCGGGGCTGAGCGCGGCGGCGGAGGCCGTGTGCGGGGAGCTGGTCCGGCTGGTGTGCGTGCAGGTGGTGGAGCACCTCACGGCGATGCCGTCGTTCGGCGCCCGTGCGGACGTCGAACTGGTGCGGCGTGCGGGCGCGCTGCAGCGTACGGTCGACCGCCTCGCGGCCCGGACCGACGGCGCGGCCCACGCCTTCGAGGAGCGGTACGCGCGGTACGTCGCGGACACCCACGGCCGCCTCCAGCTCTTCGGCCTCACCCTCGGCACGGGCCGCCGCGAGTGGCCCCTGGACCTGGCGTACATCAGCCTGGCGGTCAGTACCGAGCAGCACCGGCTGCAACCGGACGAGCCGGTCCCGCACCAGACCGTGCTCAAGGCGGAACAGGCCCTGGGTGCGGCGGACCGGGTGCTGCTGCGCGGCCCGGCGGGCTCGGGCAAGAGCACGCTGCTGCAGTGGCTCGCCGTCAACGCCGCCCGGCAGGAGGGCGGGCCGTGGAGCACGTGCGTGCCGTTCGTGCTGCGGCTGCGCTCGTTCACGACGGCCGACGCCCTGCCGCTGCCGGCGGATTTCCCGAAGGCCTCGGGTGTGCCGCTGTCCGCCCC
The DNA here is from genome assembly GCF_044753805.1 of Streptomyces sp. NPDC093225. NCBI lineage: Bacteria > Bacillati > Actinomycetota > Actinomycetes > Kitasatosporales > Streptomycetaceae > Streptomyces > Streptomyces sp. NPDC093225. Next base: position 37,496 of record NZ_JBIVNX010000037.1, on the reverse strand, counting down.
GCCGGGGTGGGTCGAGGACCTGATGCTGAGCGGGCGGGCGCTGGTCCTGGTCGACGGGGTGGACGAGGTCCCGCAGCGGCTGCGCGGCCGGACGGAGACCTGGCTGCGTTCGCTGGTCTCCGCCTTCCCGAAGGCCCGGTACGTGGTGACCACCCGCCCGTCGGCGGTGCCGGAGGACTGGCTCGCGGGGCAGGGCTTCGTGCCGCACGCGCTGCTGCCGATGGAGCGGGAGGACGTGGGCGCGTTCATCGCGCACTGGCACGCGGCGGCGCGGGCCGAGGGCGGCTCCGCCGGTGAGGACCTCGACGCGTACGAGGCCTCGCTGCGGGAGGCCGTCTCCGCCCGCCGGGACCTGGGCCGGCTCGCGACGAACCCGCTGATGTGCGCCCTGCTGTGCGCGCTGAACCGGGACCGCCGCATGCAGCTCCCCCGGGCTCGGAAGGAGCTGTACGACGCCGCGCTGGACATGCTGCTGGTACGCCGCGACACCGAGCGGGAGATCGGCGGGGTCGAGGGGGTCTACCTCACCCGGGACGAGCAGATCCTGCTGCTCCAGCGGTTCGCGTACTGGCTGATCCGCAACGGCCAGGTGGAGGCGGGCCGGGACGAGGCCGTCGCGCTGGTGGCGGAGTGGCTGGAGGCCATGCCCCAGGTGCGGGAACAGGGCGACGCGGAGCGGGTGTTCGCGCACCTGCTGATCCGCAGCGGGCTGCTGCGCGAGCCGGTGAAGGGCTCGGTGGACTTCGTCCACCGCACCTTCCAGGACTACCTGGGCGCGAAGGCGGCGGTCGAGTCGCGGGACTTCGGCGTCCTGGTGAAGAACGCCCACGACGACACCTGGGACGACGTCGTCCGCATGGCGGTGGGCCACGCCCGCCCCGACGAGCGGGCCCGCATCCTGCGAGGCCTGCTGAAGCGCGCCGACAAGGTCAAGGGCGCCCGCAACCGCCTGGTCCTCCTCGCCGCCTCCGGCCTCGAACACGCCCCGGAGCTGGACCCGTCCCTGCACGGGGAAATCCAGTCCCGGACCGCCGAACTGGTGCCGCCAGCCTCCCTCACGGACGCGGAGGAGCTGGCCAAGGCAGGAGAGCTGGTCCTTGACCTGCTGCCCGGCCCGGAGTCGCTGAGCGAGGAGGAGGCCGCGGCAGTCATCCGCACCGCCGCCGTCGTCGGCACGCCACGCGCACTGGCGCTCATCACCCGGTTCCGGCACGACAGCCGCGCCCGGGCGGTCGTCCAGCTGAGCCGCGGCTGGGCCCACTTCGACGTGGACGAGTACGTGGAAACGGTGCTGGGCGAGGTGGCCTTGGACTACGTGTATGTGTGGGTGGAGAGCGAGGAGCAGGCGACTGCCCTCCCTCGGCTCCGCCGCCTGCGCTGCGTGCTCGTCAACGGAGACCTCGACCTCCCCCATGAGTTGCTCGAACACCCCACGGTGGAGCGTCTGACCCTGCTGGGGAACCTCCGCTTGACCGATCCGGCACCGATCGCAGGCATGGCGCAGCTGACCCATATCGGCTTCCAGGACTGCCCGAGCCTGTCCACGCTCGCCCCGCTGGCCGGCCTTCCGCTGCGCGGCCTGACCCTGGCACGCGTGGACGGGGGCGTGTCACTGGCACCGCTGGCGGAGCTCGGCGGGCTTGCCGACCTCTCCCTGGACTACCCCGTGGCGATGGCCTCCGTCCGCGACATCCCCGGCGACGCCGACCTGAAGACGCTGGCCCTGTGGAAGGGGGCGCGCCATCTCGACCTCGTGGGACTCGAACGCTGGCCCGCCCTCGAATCGCTGACGCTCGCGGGCGACAAGCAACTCGCGCAACTGGCGGGCCACCGGGTGCAGCCTGCGCTGCGCACTCTGCAGATCCTGGGACAGGACGCTTTCACCCCCGCGACCGTGCCGCAGTACGAGGAGCTCACCTTCCTCGGCGTGAGCAAGTCCACCTTCACCGGCGGCCTGGACGCCCTGAGGAACCTGCCGAACCTGGCCGAGCTCGCCCTGGTCGACTGCGCCGGACCGATCGACCTCGCGCCGCTCACCGCACTGGACCAGCTGAAGATCACCGTGCACCCCGGCACGGAGGTCCAGGGCGCCGAGCAGATCCCGCCGGAGCGGCTCACGTACGTGAAGTACTGAGCCACCCCGGCGGGCCCCCCGTCACCAGACCCGGACCGAGCCCCCTCGGGCGAAGGCCGGGCTGGTGGCGTCGGGAGGCACCTCGGTCAGGGGTGCGGCGATCTCCGCGACCGTCGGGCCGTGCTTCGCGGCCAGGGCGTCGAGGAACGGCAGGTCGAAGCCGTAGACGCGGGCTGCGTTGCCGCCGGCCATGGCGGCCACCTCCGCGCGCGGGAGGCCGGCGTACGCGATGCGCAGGCCCTCGCGGGAGTACGGGGTGGTGCCCTCGTCGTGGGGGTAGTCGCTGCCCCACATGATCTTGTCGAGGCCGATGCGCTCGCGCAGCGGGACCTCGTGGGGGCGCATGAAGCTCGCGCCCACGAAGCAGTTGTCCCGCCAGACCTCGCTCGGCCCCTTCCCCATCGAGTCGGCCAGACCGGCGCCGAACTTGGACTCGGCGGTGGCCGCCCGCGTCGCGGCGCTGACCAGCCGGCCGTGGTAGTAGTCCAGCATGTCGAGCACGCCCGGGATCCAGCCCGAGCCCTGCTCGGTCAGCACCAGTTTCAGGCTCGGATGGCGGCGGAAGGCCCCGCCGAAGACCAGGTGCCACAGGGCCCGGTGCGAGAACCAGGTGGTCTCCACCATGAAGACAGCGCGGGCGGCCGGCTCGGGTCCCAGCGGCGGGGAGGCGGAGCCGCCGTGGTGGTTGACCGGTACGTCCAGCTCGGCGCAGACCGCCCAGATCGGGTCGTAGGCCTCGGAGTACAGCTCCGGGACCGCCGAACCGGGCGGGACGCCGGGCAGCAGGATGCCGCCGGTCAGACCCGCCGCGCGGGTGCGGCGGATCTCGGCCACCGCCGCGTCGACGTCGTTGAGGAGGATCTGGACGACGCCCGCCCGTCGGCCCGGCGCCTGCCCGCAGAAGTCGGCGAGCCAGCGGTTGTGGGCCTGCAGCCCGGCCCAGCGCTGCTCGTACTCGGCGCGGGTGGGCGGCTGCGCCATCAGGGATGCGTTGGGGAAGAACGGCGGGATGGTGTTCGGGAAGACCACCTCGGCGACGATCCCGTCGGCCTCCAGCTCGGCGAGCCGGCGGTCGGAGTTCCAGTTGCGGTCGGCGGTGTCGGCGAGGAGGTCCTCGTACGGGTTGACGTACGTGGCGGCCCAGGCGTCGAAGTCGTCGTGGTGCTTCTTCTCCAGGTACGGCTTGTAGTCGAGCAGGTCGGCGCCCGCGTGGCAGTCCGCCGAGATGACCGTGTAGCGGTCGTCCGCCGGGTGCGCGGGGCTCACGCGTCCACCCCCAGGACCGGGAAGTCGTGCCCGGTCAGCCAGTGCCGGCCGGCCTCGCGCGAGCGCGCCCAGGAGGCCTCGACGGCCGCCTGGTCGGGGGACTGGCCGAGTTCGGCCGGGGTCGGGCCGATCCGGCGGGCGACCGGGGCCAGGGCGTCCGTGTCGAAGCCGAAGACCTCGGCCGCGGCCAGCCCCAGCATCCGGCGGCTCTCCGCGACGGGGATGTCGTGGAAGGTGTTGCGCAGCCACTGCCGGGTGTTGGGCCACGTGCCCTCGGGGTGCGGGAAGTCCGATCCCCACAGGATGTTGTCGACGCCGATCTCGTAGCGCTGGGCGAGCTCGCGGCGCTTGGTGTTGGTGGCGCAGACGAACACCTGGCGGTCGAGGTACTCGCTCGGCGGCCGCTTGAGCTCCGCGAAGGGCGAGAGCTTCTTGCCGCCGTGCGCGCCGAGGTAGAGCCGGTCCATGAACCACAGCTGGTTGGGCAGCCACCAGCAGCCGGACTCGGCGACGCCGAACCTCAGCCCGGGGTGCCGCTCGAAGGCGCCCGACCAGAGCAGGAACCACAGCGGCCGGGCCGGCCACCAGGTGACCTCGGAGACGTAGATGCCCAGGTGGTCGCCGTACTCGTGGCGGGGCGCGGCCCCGGAGTGGGTGACGATCGGCATCGCGGTCTCGGCGGCGGCCGCCCACACCGGGTCGTAGCGGCGGTCGTGGTACGGCTCCTTGTCGACCCACATGGAGGGGATCATCAGGGCCCCGAGGCCGGACTCCTTGGCCCGGTGGATCTCCGCGACGACCGCGTCCGGCTCCGCCGTGATCGGCAGCAGGGCCACGCCGCAGTGCCGCTGGGGGTTCTCGGAGACGAACTCGGCCAGCCAGCGGTTGTGCGCCTGGGCGCCGGCCATGCCGAGCTCGGGGTCCTGGTCGCCGGAGAGGCCGAGACCGACGCCGAAGGGGGCGGCGGTCTGGCTGTCGACGGCGTCCGCGTCGGGGAAGACCACCTCGGCGGCGACCCCGTCGCCGTCGAGCTCCTTCAGGCGCTGGGCGGTGTCCCAGCCGCCGCGCAGGCCCTCCTCGTTGTCGTGGAACCACTTGGCGGCGAAGGCCTCGTTGCGGATGCCCAGCCGGGTGGCCTCCTCGCGGCGGGCGTCGCGCTCGCCGAGGAACTCGTCGAAGGCGCGGTGGAAGCGGGAGTCGAGGTAGGGGCGGTACCGCTCGGTGGGCAGGCCCGCGTGGCAGTCGGAGGAGATGACCAGGTACGGGTCGTCGTACGCGCCGGACGGGCTGTGCTGTGCGGCTTCTTCTGTCACGTCGGGCCCCTCAGTCGAGGATGAAGCTTTCCAGGTAGGCGGGGTTGGCGCGGTCGAGCATCGACTGCGACCGGGCGCGGATCTGCCGGTCGCTGTGCTCGCTGGCCGGCAGCATCCAGAAGCGGTCGGCGCGGATGCCGTCGACGACGTGCTCGGCGACCTCCTCCACGGGGGTGAAGTCCACCTCGTGCCCGGCCGCCCGCATGGCCGCCTCGTACTGGTCGAGGGTGCGGTACGGGCTCTTGCGCGGGCGCTGCTTGGCGTACCGCTCGGGGCGGTTGCGGTGGGACTCCCACAGGCCGGTGCGCAGCATGTGCGGGCCGGGGAAGAGGACGGAGGCGCCGACGGCGGCGCCCTCGGCCTTGAGGTGGGCGTAGAGGGACTCGGTCATGGTGACCACGGCGGCCTTGGTGACGGCGTAGACGGAGGCGGTCGGCAGGGGTGCGATGCCGCCGTCGCCGGAGGAGGTGTTGACGACGTGGCCGGGCGCGCCGCCCGCGATCATGCGGGGGACGAAGGCCTGGATGCCGTGGAAGACGCCCCAGACGTTGACGGAGAAGGCCCACTTCCAGTCGTTGGGCTCGTGCTCCCACATGCGGCCCTCGGCCCCGGAGCCGACGCCGGCGTTGTTGCACAGCACGTGGACCGCGCCGAAGGCCTCGTACGCGGCGTCGGCGAGGGCGAGGACGGAGGCGCGGTCGCTGACGTCGACGGTGCGGGCGAGCACCTCGGCACCCTCCGCCGTCAGCTCGTCGGCGGCCTTGCGCAGGGCCGCCTCCTCCACGTCGCCGAGGACAACCCGGAGGCCCTCGGCGGCGAAGCGGCGGGCCATGGCGAGTCCGATGCCGCTCGCGGCCCCGGTGACGACGGCGGTCTGGCCGGCTTCGAGCCGCATCACGCACTCCCCTCGGGCGGGCCGTCGAAGGCCTGCTGCGGGTCGTCGTAGCGCTGGTGGAGGTAGGGCAGGAGCGCCTGGGCGCTGACCCGTTCGGCCACCCGGCCCTGCTGGTCGGTGGTCTTCTCGCCGATGGTGATCTCCACGAGGCGCCGTACGGGCAGGTCGGCGACCGGGTCGTACATGGACTCGCGCAGGACGACGTCCCCGGTGATCCCCTCCAGCCGGCGCACCTTCTCGTTGCGCGTGCAGTGCACGAGCACGGGGTCCCCGTCGAAGCCCGAACCGTCCACGGCCGGCAGGAACTTGAAGTAGAAGTCGGTCTTGCGGGTCGGCTCGGGCAGCGGCAGCGCGCCGCTGACCGCGCCGCGCACCTCGACGAACGCGATGCCGTGCCGGGCGAGGGCGGCCCGGACGACCAGCCCGTCGCGCTCGACGGTGACCTCGCCGAGCTTCTTGGGTTCGCCGAACACCTCGCGGCCCCCGGTCAGCGCCCGCTCGTGGGTCATCGGCATGACCAGGGGGTACCAGCCCTCGACCCCGTCGTGGCGGGCGGCCACCGCCACGGATCCGGCGCCCAGCGGGTAGCCGGGGAGGTCGACCTTGCTGATGTTGGCCCGGACCAGGGGGCGGTCGCCGGGCTTGAGGGGCGGCGGGAGGACCGCCGCCACCACGTCGGGGTCGGTCTCCCAGACGGCCACGACGCCCGTGGACCAGATGTCGGGGAGGTTCGAGCTCTTCCTGCGCGACGCGGCGATCTCCGCTTCGGTGCGCGCTCCGTACCGTACGCGTGCCATGGGTGTGCCACCCTTCGTCGACGGCTTCCGAACGGCTTCTGTAACACAGTTACACCGAGCCCGATGAAGGGTAAAGAGGGCCGCACACAGCAAAACTGACGGCGTGTCGGACATTCCCACGGAGGAGGACGTCGATGGCGAAGAGCGCGCTCACCCGCGAGGCGGTGCTGGCGGCCGCCGCCGCGCTGGTCAGGCAGCACGGGCCGGACGCCCTCACGATGCGCAAGCTCGCCGCCGAACTGGGCACGGCGGTCACCTCGATCTACTGGCACGTGGGCAATCGCGAGCAGCTGCTCGACGCGCTCGTCGAGCGGACCGTACGGGACATGGCGGCCATCCGGCCGGCCGGCCGCACCCCCGCCGAGCGCGTGGTGTCGGTGGCCCGCAGCATGCGCCGCGAGCTGCGGGAACGCCCGCACCTGATCGCGATGGTGCACGAGCGCGGGCTGACCGACCGGATGTTTCTGCCCGCCCAGCAGGCGCTGGTGCGCGAGGTGCGGGCGGCGGGACTGCGCGGGGCACGGGCCGCGGACGCCGTACGGGCCATCCAGTTCCAGGTCGTGGGCTTCGTCCTGGTGGAGCGCAACCGCGAGCGCTCCCCCGTCCAGTCGCCCGGCGAGGGCGAACTGTGGGACCCGGCGGAGACGGGCGCGGCGGTGCTCGGGGACCCGGCCCTGCGCCGCGCGCTGGCGCGGCCCGCGGACCCCGAACGGCTCTTCCTGGTCTCCGTGAAGGCCCTGGCGCAGGCGCTGCTCGCGCCGAGGTGACGCCCCACGGGCGCGCCGTCCACGGGCGCGTCGTCCCACGGGCGCGTCGCCGGATTTAATGGCTTGGCGGCCGTGCGTGGCCCGTGGTCCAATCGGGGCCTACGGGGGCGGCTCCCCGGCGTGCATCCTTCTCACTCCTTCGAAAAGACTCCGCGCGCCCTCTCTCCGCCTCCGTTCACCGACGTGCGCCGCCGTTCACCGGCTTCCGCCGCCGCGCGCCACGACCGCCCGGGGCGGCCGGCCCCCGCCCGTGTCCCGACGGGCCCCGCGCGTCGTTCCACCACCGCCTCCCGAAGGGGACACCGCTGTTGCACGCTGCCGACTCCGTCCTGCTGCGCCGGATCCAGACCGTGTACGTCGACCACGACCCGGCACCCGCCGGCGGACCGGGACCGGCGCTGCGCAGGCTGGAGGCCGAACTGCTCGGCCGCGGCTGCACCGTCGCCCCCGGACTCCACGCGGCACTGGCGGGGCTCGGCTCGGAGGAACTGGCCTCGGCCCACACCCGGTTGGTGGGCCTGGTGGACGGGCTGCTCGGTTCGGACCGGACCCACCGCCCGCTCTTCCGCGGCTTCCCCGGCGTGGTGCCCCGGGACACCGAGGCCCTGTACCTCGACCGGGTCTTCGCGCACCTGCTCCAGCGGCCGGACCAGCCGTGCGTGCTGTGCGGCGCGGCCAGGACGGTGCGTCCGCTGTCGCCGTGCGCGCACCTGGTGTGCGGGCCGTGCTGGGGCGGGGGCGACTACGACGGCTGCCCGATCTGCCACCGCCGGACCGACGCCACCGAGCCGTTCCTGCGCGCGGTCCGGGCGGTCGGCGCGGCCAGGCCCGCCACCGAGGGCCCGCTGCGGCTGCTCCGGCTGGGCACCGACCGGGCCGCCGACGCGACCGCGCTGGTCGAGGACCTGCTGGCCCGGCGCACCCCGCTGTCGCCGCAGGACCGTCACGACCTGTTGGCGCTGCTGCCGCTCTCCCCCGTGTGGCGCGGGCTGCTGCCCGCCGAGATCCCGGTGCGCGAGACCAAGGCCCTGGTGGTCGGCACCCTGATGGCCGCGCGGCCCGAGGGCGCCGGGGCAGCCGTACGGGCACTGACCGCGGAGCGGCTGACCACGGCCACCGACGTGCTGCGGGTGCTGGCGGTGCTGTCCGGCGGGGACGCGGGGCTGCAGCCACTGCCCCGGTTCGGCGGGCTGCCGCGGCGGCTGCGGCGCGAACTGCTCGGCGTGCTGGACGGGTTGCCCGTGCCGTTCCTGGTCGAGGACGTGCTGCGGCACCCGACCGCCTGGAAGCGGGCCGCGGAGACCCTGCACCCCTTCGAGGGGCACCCCCGCCACCCGCGGGCCGCACTGGCGTTCGCCGTGCTGCGCGCCACCCCGGCCTCCCCGGGCACGGCGCTCGGCGCGGCCCTGCTGGCCACGGCGGCCGCCCATCCGGACGCGGTACGGATGGACGCCGACGGCGGCCGGATCCGGCCGGCCACCTGGGCCGGCCGGCTGGAACAGGCGCTGGCCGCAGGGGACCTCGGCACCGCGGCGGCCATCGCCGCGCAGCGCCCCGGCGAACTGGTGCGCCGGCTCGACCACCTGCTCCGGGTAGCGGCGGGGGGCCGCGGGACCGGCGCGGGGACAGCCACGGCCGACGGTACGGCCGTCGGCAAGGGGGCCGTGGTGGTCCCCGAGGGGAGCGGGTCCGAGGGGCTCCCGGCCGAGCTGGCCGACGCCCTGAGCCACGGGCTGCCGAAGGTGGGACCCGGCCCGCTGCTGTCCGCCCTCGGCGCCCTGCGGGTGCGCACGGAGGACCGTACCGGGGGGCGCCGGGTGTTCTTCCCGGCCGGCGAGGTCACCCGCGCCCTGGCGGTGCCGGAGACCCGGCCGCCGCTGCCCGGGCGCTTCGTCGCGGAGGCCGTGGCGTTGCTGGAGGGGGAGGTGCTGCGGCGGTTCGCGTCCGCCGGCGAGCGGACGGCCACGCGGACGGGCGGGGCCGGGGGCGAGGGCGCCGGCGCGGCGCCACCGGCGTCGTACGACCTCGCCGTCCTGGACACGGACCTGGCCGACCTGACCGTACCCTTCACCGAGCGGGCCACCGCCAAGGCCCTGGTCGCGGTCCCGCGGGGCAGCCGCCAGCCGGTGCCCGCCGGCGAGGTGCTGCGGCTGTTCCTGCACTGGACCGAGCCCGCGGGCGAGCGCACCGACCTGGACCTGTCGGTGGCCTTCTTCGACGCCGACTGGGGCTACGTCGGCCTGTGCGACTACACCTCCCTGCGGTTCGCCGGGGACGCCGCCGTCCACTCGGGCGACCTCACCTCGGCCCCGGCCCCCGCCGGGGCCACGGAGTACGTGGACCTCGATCCGGAGCAGCTGGCCGGTCACGGGGTCCGGTACGCCGTACCGCTGGTCTTCAGCTTCAACAACATCCCGTTCGACGAGCTGCCGGACGCCTTCGCCGGCTTCATGGCGCTGCCCGCCGACCGGCCGCGCGGCGCCCGGTACGACCCCCGCTCGGTCCGCCAGCGCTTCGACCTGGCGGGCGAGTCCCGGATCTGTCTGCCGATGGTCGTGGACCTGGAGCGGCGGCGGTCGCTGTGGACCGACGTCCACCTGCCGCCGGCCGAGGGCTACCAGAGCATCGCCGCGATGGGTCCGCGGCTGGGCGAGGTGGTCCGGGACGTGTACGAGCAGTTCGGCGCGGCGGCGCGGGTGACGCTGTGGGACCTGACGGTGTGGCGGGCCGCCGCCCGCACCCGGGAGGTGGCGGTCCTGCGCCGGGCCGGGCACCCGGGAGCGGGCGACGAGCTCTGGACGCACCGGCGGCGGGCGGGCGAGCCGGTGGCCGCCTTCGCGCACCGGATCGCGGGGCTCTCGGACCCGGACCGGCGCGAACCGGTGGCGGACGTCACGTCCGAGGCGGCCCGACTGGCCTCCGGCAGGAGGGTTTTCCTGGCCACGGTGCACGGCGGCCCCGCCCCCGAGCGGGCGGCGGGCACGGTCTACCGGCTGTTCCCCGGCGCGGGCGCGTACGGGCCCGGCTTCCGGCAGGCCACCGCCGGGGACCTGGTCGCCGAGCTGGGCTGACCGGCCGGCGGCGGGCGGCGGCGAGCTCGACGAAGCGCGGGCGGCCGCGGCCGGGGCGCGGACGGTCGTCGCGGGGCGCGGGCACTCGTCGCGGGGCGCGGGCGGCTGGAATCGACCCCGGCGGGACCGTCACTGTCAGCGGGGGCCCGTATCCTCTGTGACCATGCTCGAGGACCGTACGACCGCAGAGACGACGTGGCCGACCGCGTACCCCCAGGGGTACGCGGTCGTCGACGTGGAGACCACCGGGCTCGCGCGCGACGACCGGATAGTCTCCGCCGCCGTCTACCGGCTGGACGCCCAGGGGAACGTCGAGGACCACTGGTACACGCTGGTCAACCCCGAGCGCGACCCCGGCCCGGTGTGGATCCACGGGCTGACCAGTGACGTCCTCGAGGGCGCCCCCCTGTTCCCGGAGGTCGCCGAGGAGTTCGCCGAGCGGCTGGCCGACCGCGTGCTGGTGGCGCACAACGCCATGTTCGACTGGCAGATGATCGCCCGCGAGTACGCGCGCGCCGAGCTCACCGCGCCGGTCCGTCAGCGGCTGTGCACCATCGCCCTGTCGAAGGAACTGCGGCTGCCGCTGCCCAACCACAAGCTGGAGTCGCTGGCCGCCCACTTCGGCGTCGTGCAGCAGCGCGCCCACCACGCGCTGGACGACGCCCGGGTGCTCGCCGAGGCCTTCCGTCCGTCGCTGCACGCGGCCGCGCGGGACAACGTACGGCTGCCGCTGCTGGAGTGCCGGCCGCTGACCGAGTGGTCGGACGGGCCGGCCCGGCCGAGGATCGGGTACCAGGCCTCCTACCGGTCCGTCAGCTGGCGGCCGGCGCGCCGCCGACCGCCGTGCCCGTACCCCAATCCGGGTCGGTACGAGGACGGCGCGCCGCTCAAGCAGGGCATGCGGGTGGCGTTCTCGGGCGACACCTCGGTGGAGCGCGAGCTGCTGGAGGACCGGGCCGTCGAGGCGGGCCTGCACGTCGCGTCGAGCGTGTCGCGGCTCACGAGCCTGCTGGTGACGAACGACCCGGACTCGGCCACGTCCAAGGTGGCCAAGGCGCGCTCGTTCGGGACCCCGGTGGTGGACGAGGCGGCCTTCACGCAGCTGCTGCGGGACGTGGCTCCGGCAGACGGGTGACCGTGGGGCGACTCGCCCGGGTCCCGCTCGCCCGGCCCCGCCCGCTGGTCCCACCCTGTGGCCCATGGCACGTTGCGAGGTCTGCGGAAACGATTACGGCATGTCCTTCGAGGTGCACGCGCAGGGCGCGGTGCACGTCTTCGACTGCTTCTCCTGCGCCATCCACCGCATGGCGCCCATCTGCGAGCACTGCCGGGTCCAGATCATCGGGCAGGGCGTCGAGGTGGAGGGGCAGTGGTTCTGCGGAGCGCACTGCGCCCGCGCCGAGGGGAAGGTGGGGATCGTCGACAGCGTCCGGTAACCACCGTCTCGCCACATAAAGGACATTCAGGACCCCGACGGGCGTTCCCACCCCACTGCCCCGCGGGCGTGGACGGGGCCCCCTCGTCGGGGTCTGGCACGCGCGGGGTACCGTCGGAGCGTGTACCGCTTCTTGCTGACCCGGCAGTGGGTGTGCTTCACCCTCTTCGCCCTCCTCCTCATCCCCGTGATGATCAAGCTGGGCTTCTGGCAGTTCCACCGCCACGAGAACCGGGTCGCGCAGAACGAGCTCATCGCCCGGAGCCTGGCCGCGAGACCGGTGCCGGTCACCGAGCTCACGTCCCCCGGGCACACCGTGCCGCGCTCCGACTACTGGCGCACGGTCACGGCCACGGGCACGTACGACATCGCGCACGAGGTCGTCGTGCGCCGCCGCACCTCCACCGACGAGCAGGTCGGCGTGCACGTGCTCACCCCGCTGGTCCTCCGGGACGGCCGGGTGGTGATGGTCAACCGCGGCTGGGTGCCGGCCGCCGACGACCAGCGGGCCTACCCGGCGGTGCCGCCGGCCCCCAAGGGCGAGGTGACGGTCACCGGGCGGCTGAAGGCGGACGAGACGACGGGCGCCTCCGGCATCAAGGACCTCAAGGGCCTGCCGCCGCGCCAGGTGATGCTCATCAACAGCGCGCAGCAGGCGGCCCTGCAGCACCGGACGGTGCTCGGCGGGTACGTCGAGCTGACCGCGCCCGTGCCCTCGGACAACAGCCCCGAGCCGATCGCCGAGCCCGACCACGACTCCATCGGCCCGCACATGGCGTACGCGGTGCAGTGGTGGCTGTTCACCGCGGGTGTGCCGGCGGGGTGGGTGGTCATGGTCCGGCGGGAGAAGCGCGATCGCGAGGCGGCGGCGGGCGCCGCCGACGGGGCCTCGGCGGATCCTGCCGATCCTGCCGATCCCGAGGATCCTGCGGAACCGGCCGGGGTGGGGACCGCTTCGGCTTGAGTCGGGTTGGGCTCGGGGTCGGGTTGGGGTCGGGTCGGGGTTGGGGTTGGGGGTGGGCTCGGGTTCGGGTTGGGCGCGGGGGGTTCGGGTTCGGTTCGGGTTGGGTTCTGGTTCTGCTTTCCGTTCGGCAGGATAGGGACATGGATCTTGGACTGAAGGACCGTGTGTACGTCGTCACCGGGGCCAGCCGTGGCCTCGGCTTCGCCTCCGCCCGCGAACTCGTGGCGGACGGCGCGAAGGTGGTCGTGAGCGGCCGGGACGAGAAGGCGGTGGCGGCCGCGGCCGCCGAACTGGGGCCGAACGCCGTCGGGATCGCCGCGGACAACTCCGACCCCGAGGCCGCGCACCGGCTGATCACCGCTGCGCGGGAGCGGTTCGGTCGCTTCGACGGCGTGCTGGTCAGCGTCGGCGGGCCGCCCTTCGGATTCGGTACCGACAACACGGACGAGCAGTGGAGCTCCGCGTTCGAGGCGGTCTTCCTGGGGGCGGTCCGGTTCGCCCGGACGGCGGCGGCGGAGCTGGGCGAGGGCGGGGTCATCGGCTTCGTGCTCTCGGGCTCGGTGTACGAGCCGATCCCCGGTCTGACCATCTCCAACGGGCTGCGTCCCGGGCTCGCCGGCTTCGCCAAGTCGCTGGCCACCGACCTGGGGCCGCAGGGCATCCGGGTGGTGGGGCTGCTTCCGGCGCGGATCGACACCGACCGGGTGCGGGGACTGGACGAGATGTCCGGGGACGCGGAGGCGACCCGGGCCGCGAACGAGTCCCAGATCCCGCTGCGCCGGTACGGCACTCCGGAGGAGTTCGGCAAGGCGGCGGCGTTCATGCTGTCGCCGGCGGCCTCGTACCTGACGGGCGTGATGCTGCCGGTGGACGGGGGCGCGCGGCGGGGGTTCTGAGCCGGCTGCCCGTGGTGGGGGCTTGAGGTGTCGACTCGTGGTCTGTGTGGCGCGGTCGTCGCCTCGGGGCTTGAGGCACCGGCTCATGGTGGGTGCTTGAGGCACCGGCCCGCGGTGGTGCCTGAGGCGTCGTGGTCCTCAGCCGGTGTCGGGGTGGGCTCGCTTCGTGGGCCGCCCCGTGGTGCGTGGGTCCCCTCGGCGCTTGACCCGGCAGGGCCTGCAGGCCCTGCGGCAGGCCCACCCCTGGGACTTCGGGGCCTTCGGCCCTGGCCTTCGGCCACCCCAGGCCCGGGCCTGCCTCCGGACCAGCCTGCCCTACCGGCTCAAGCGCCTCCCCCACACACCACGGGGCGGCCTGCGGGGGCTGCGATCCTCCGCCGGCTCCAGCGGTCTTCCTGCCTTCGCGGGTCGGGGGCGGAGCCGGATGGGTCAGGTGACCCGGCGCACGTGGTGGTCCGTGGCGTGCAGGCGGGCCTCCGCGCGGAGTTCGGCCAGGCCGGCCGAGTCGCGGGCGTGGGTGAGGGCCTGGTCGGTGAGCGCGTCGAGGGCGTCGGCGGGGACGGCGTACGGGGCGAGCAGCAGGCGGACGCGGGCGGTGGGCGCCTCGCGCCTTCCGTGCAGGGTGACCTGCGAGCGGGCGACGCCGTCCTGGGCGCCGAGTTCGGCGCTCAGCGCGGCCTCGAGGGCCCGGCCGCGCAGCAGGGCGAAGGCGCCGTCGCCGGTGTCGACCAGCACCGTCTCCAGCCGGGACCGGCGCAGCTGGGCGAGCAGCCACCACAGGGCGAGCAGGACGCAGAGCGCCAGCGCCGCCAGGACCACGGGCCACCACCAGCCCTCCGCGCGCCAGTGCTGCCGCTCGTCGGCGCTCAGCAGGACGTCGTCGCGGCCCGAGAACGGCCACAGGCCGAGGAGTCCGACGACGCCCAGGGCCAGGAGCACCAGGCCGACGAGCCCGAGCAGGACCCGGTTGACCCGTCCGAGGCGGTTCACCGCACCCGCCCCCCTTCCTTCGTGGGGCGGGTGACTTTGACGTGGACCTGCATCTCGCGCGCGAGTCCGAGCTCGTCGAGCCCCACCGCCAGTACGTGGTCGAGGTCCGCCCGTACCTCCTCCAGCGGGCGGAAGTGCGAGGTCGCGCGGACCGTCAGGCGGGTCCGGCCCACCGCCGCCCGCGCGGACTGGATGCCGGACACCTCCATGGCGCGGTCGCGCAGGACGAGCGCGGCCGCCTTGCGGGTGAGCCCGGCCCGGACGCCGGGCACGACGGTGCGCATGGGCAGCAGGCCGCGCAGCCCGGGGGTGACGGCCAGGACGAGCAGCAGGATCCCGAGGGCCACGGCGGCGGCGGCCGCGGCCGTCACCGCGGGCTCGTCCAGGGTGTGCCGCGCGAGCGCGTCGGCGAGGGAGCGGCGCCACTGCATGCCCGGGCGGTGGGCCCGTACGGCGGCGACGTCGTAGAGGAACACGACGGCGGCGCCGAGCAGGACGAACGCCGTCAGGGCCGCCGGCACGCGCCGGGCCGACCAGAACCGCCGGGCGGTTCCGTGGCGGGCCGGGGCTGCGGGTGCGGGCTCGGGCTCCTTGTGGAGGTCGGGCGGGCGGGAGGTCATCGCAGCCGGGCCCGGGGCGAGGGCTGGGTGTGGGTGGAGTGCAGACGTTCGACGTCGATGTCGACCTCGGGCACCGTCATGCCGGCCAGTTCCTCGACGCGTGCGGCGACGGTGCGCCGGACGGCGGCGCATTCGGCGCCGAGGTCCGACGGGTAGTCGAGCTCCAGGCTGATGCGGACCCGGGCGATGTCGTGGTGCACGGTGACGGTCGCGTGCGGGGGTGCCACGTCGCGCGGTGCCCGGGGCAGCGCCTCGCCGGCGGCCCGGGCGGCGATCTTGGCGACGACGCGGTCGGCGATCCGGGTCGAGCCGCGTTCGGCGGGGGGTACGGCGGCGGCCCGGGAGGGGCGTAGGGGCCGGGGGCCGGGGGCGGCGGGGGGCCGCGGGGCGTCACCGGGGGCGCGGGGCCCGGTCCCGTCGGGGACCGGCCGGGGGACGGGTCCGTCCGGGTCGGGCGTGGTCACCGGCGGTCACCTGAGCCGGTCGTCGCGGCCGCGCGGGCGGAGGAAGTCCCCGAGTTCCACGTCCCCGTCCAGGAAACGGCCCGCCACGAAGCCGACGGCGCCGAGCGCCGCCACGAGAAGGAAGGCGCCGAAGCCGCCGAAGTACCCGGCGAACCCCAACGCCATGCCGGCCAACAGGCCGACCACGGCCATGCTCATCGCGAGCTCCTCTCGGCGGGTGCGGCTACTGGAGCCGGGTACTGGCGGGCGAGTCCGGCTCCTCGTCGTAATCCTCCGGCAGCTTGACGTCGGTGACGGCGATGTTCACCTCGACGACCTCCAGGCCGGTCATGCGCTCGACCGCCGAGACGACGTTCTCGCGGACGGTTCGGGCGACGGTCCGGATGGACACGCCGTAGTCGACGACGAGCTCCAGGTCGAGGGCCGTCTGCACCTCGCCGACCTCGGCCTTCACACCCCGGGAGACGGACTTCGCGGAGCCGCCCGGAACGCGGTCGCGGACGGCTCCGAACGTGCGGGACAGGCCGCTGCCCAGGGCGTGCACGCCGGGGACCTCGCGGGCGGCCAGGCCGGCGATCTTCTCGACCACGTCGTCGGCGACGGAGGTGCGGCCGCGGTCGGCGGCGTCGGGGAGCGGGCTGCGGCCGTGGGTGCCGCGGGTGCCGGACGGGCCGGGTGCGCCGAAGTCGTTGGAGCTGTCGTCGGTCATGCCGGGTCCCTTCGGGATGGTCGGGCTCCACCCACCGTAAGCGGGGTCGGCCGGGACCGCCCGCCCTGCGGGGCTGTTCCCCGGCCCGCCCGGTCTCGAAACGGGGGGCGGGCCTCCGGACGCCTTCCGGGCGCGACCACCACGCCGACGGGCCCCCGGTCGCCGTGGCGGCCGGGGGCCCGTCGGGGTGGTAAGGGTCAGTCGGAGAGGCCCGCGAGGTCGCGCAGCCGGCGGGCCTGGGCGGCCCGCTCGGCGGCGCGCTGGTCCTCGTACGAGCGGGTGACGGCGCCCCGCAGCAGGGTCTTCGTCTCGATCACCGCGTCCCGCGGGGCGGCGAGCAGCGCGGCGGTGAGGTCCTTGACCGCGTCGGCGAGCTCGGTGCCGGGCACGACGAGGTTGGCCAGGCCGATCCGCTCGGCTTCCTCCGCCTGGACGAAGCGGCCGGTGGCGCAGATCTCCAGGGCGCGGGCGTAGCCCACGGCGGAGACCAGCGGGTGCGTGCCGGTGAGGTCCGGGACGAGGCCCAGGCTGGTCTCGCGCATGGCGAACTGCACGTCATCGGCGACGACGCGCAGATCGCAGGCGAGGGCCAGCTGGAAGCCCGCGCCGACGGCATGCCCCTGTACGGCGGCGATGGAGATGATGTCGTTGCGCCGCCACCAGGTGAACGCCTCCTGGTACTCGGCGATCGTGGCGTCGAGGCGCTCGTCCGAGCCCCGGGCCAGGTCGAGGAAGGACGGCTCTCCCTCGAAGCCCTCGGGCGTGAACCCCTGCCGGTCGAGGCCGGCCGAGAAGGACTTGCCCTCACCGTTCAGGACGACGACCCGCACCGTGCCCGGCAACGACCGCCCGGCCTCCGCCAACGCCCGCCAGAGCGCGGGGGATTGAGCGTTTCGCTTGGCCGGATTGGTCAGTGTCACCGTGGCGACCGTGTCTTCGACGCTGAGTCGTACGCCGTCCTTGTCGAGCAGAGCCATCATCGCCTCCGGAGTCAGTCAGCATGCAGCTAAGTGACTGCACAGTAACCACCCAGCCGACCTCACGGCCGACCGGGGGTCACCGAAGCATCCGACGGCAGGTGTGACGATCCGCGGCAGCCCGCGGCCTTGGGTCAGGTCGTGGCCACCTTCTTGCCGCGCGTCGCGCCACCGCGACCGCGCAGCGTGACTCCGGACTCGCTGAGCATCCGGTGCACGAACCCGTAGGAGCGGCCGGTTTCCTCGGCCAGCGCCCGGATGCTCGCACCGGAGTCGTACTTCTTCTTCAGGTCTGCCGCGAGCTTGTCGCGCGCGGCGCCGGTCACCCGGCTGCCCTTCTTCAGAGTCTCGGCCACCCGTGCCTCCTCATGGGAAGTGCGCTCTGGACTTCTCATGATCACCCCTCCCCGCCTTCCTGGCCACCCATTCGACAAGGTCCGTCGGGGGGCTTTTTCCCGGAGTGCTGCGGCCGTCACGAGCGGAATTGCGCAGTCCGGATCTTTGCGGGCCCTGACCTGGAGATTCTTTTCGCCGGCCGAAAAGGAAGTGAGACGGCCAGCACGCAGAGGTACCAGTCCGTCTCACTCAGATGATGGATCACGCATGGGCCGAATGATCCAGAAGCCTCCGGATCATTCGCACCGAACGGGCCGGGCGGGCCCGGGCGGGTCGCCGGGGCGGGCTCAGGCGAGCGCGACCAGGTCCTTGTAGTCCGGGCCCCACAGGTCCTCGATGCCGTCCGGGAGCAGGATGATCCGCTCCGGCTCCAGCGCGTCGACCGCGCCCTCGTCGTGCGTGACGAGGATGACCGCGCCCTTGTACGTGCGCAGGGCGCCCAGGATCTCCTCGCGGCTGGCCGGGTCGAGGTTGTTCGTCGGCTCGTCGAGCAGCAGCACGTTCGCCGAGGAGACCACCAGCGTGGCCAGGGCCAGGCGGGTCTTCTCGCCGCCGGAGAGCACCCCGGCCGGCTTGTCGACGTCGTCCCCGGAGAACAGGAACGAGCCCAGCACCTTGCGGACCTCGACCAGGTCGAGGTCGGGCGCGGCGGAGCGCATGTTCTCCAGGACGCTGCGGTCCGGGTCGAGGGTCTCGTGCTCCTGGGCGTAGTAGCCGAGCTTGAGGCCGTGGCCCGGGGTGACCCCGCCGGTGTCGGGCTGCTCGACGCCCGCGAGCAGGCGCAGCAGGGTGGTCTTGCCGGCACCGTTGAGGCCGAGGATGACCACGCGGGAGCCCTTGTCGATGGCCAGGTCGACGTCCGTGAAGATCTCCAGCGAGCCGTACGACTTCGACAGGCCCTCCGCGGTGAGCGGGGTCTTGCCGCAGGCCGCGGGCTCGGGGAAGCGCAGCTTGGCGACCTTGTCGGAGACGCGCACGGCGTCCAGGCCGGCCAGCAGGCGGTCGGCGCGCTTGGCCATGTTCTGGGCGGCAACGGTCTTGGTGGCCTTGGCGCGCATCTTGTCGGCCTGGGCGTTGAGGGCGGCGGCCTTCTTCTCGGCGTTCTGGCGCTCCCGCTTGCGGCGCTTCTCGTCGGCCTCGCGCTGCTGCTGGTAGAGCTTCCAGCCCATGTTGTAGACGTCGATCACCGAGCGGTTGGCGTCGAGGTAGAAGACCTTGTTGACGACCGTCTCGACCAGGTCGACGTCGTGGGAGATCACGATGAAGCCGCCGCGGTACGTCTTGAGGTAGTCGCGCAGCCAGATGATCGAGTCGGCGTCGAGGTGGTTGGTCGGCTCGTCGAGGAGCAGGGTGTCGGCGTCCGAGAAGAGGATCCGGGCCAGCTCGACGCGGCGTCGCTGACCGCCGGAGAGGGTGTGCAGGGGCTGGCCGAGCACGCGGTCGGGCAGGCCGAGGGCGGCCGAGATGGTGGCGGCCTCGGACTCGGCCGCGTAGCCGCCCTTGGTCAGGAACTCGGTCTCCTGGCGCTCGTACTGGCGCAGGGCCTTCTCGCGGGTGGCACCGGCGCCGTTGGCGATGCGGTCCTCGTTGGCGCGCATCTTCTTGATGAGGACGTCCAGGCCGCGGGCGGACAGGATCCGGTCGCGGGCGAGGACGTCGAGGTCACCGGTGCGCGGGTCCTGCGGCAGGTAGCCGACCTCGCCCGAGCGGGCGATGCTGCCGCCGGCGGGCTGGCCCTCGCCGGCCAGGCACTTGGTGAGGGTGGTCTTGCCCGCTCCGTTGCGGCCGACGAGGCCGATGCGGTCGCCCTTGGCGACGCGGAACGAGGCGTTCTCGATGAGGATGCGGGCGCCGGCGCGCAGCTCGATGCCGGTGGCGGTGATCACGGAAATGCTCCAGGGCGGTTCGGACGGCGGAAGGGGGGCGGTGATGCGTGCTTCGCGTGCTTCGACGCCGCTAATCCGCGAGGAGATTTGCCATGGGAGTAAGTCTAACGGGGGTACGCAACCAGATTTCGGCGCTGTGAGTGGGTTCACTGCGTTCCGCCCCCGCGGTCACGGCCGTGCGGCGCTCCCCCGCCGCGGACCTGCGGGGTCGCCCGGGCGCTCGTTGGCCAGCGGGCGGCGGGTGGGGCTGACCCGGCCGAGGGCGTCGATCGCGACGATGCCCTCCTGCCAGGGCCGGTCGGGGTCGGCGCAGGGCCGGGGCACGAGCAGCACGCCGTCGACGCGGAGCGGCCCGCCGGGCCGGAAGGCGCAGTCGGCGGGGGCGGGGAAGGTCCAGCGCAGGTCGC
This sequence comes from Streptomyces sp. NPDC093225, assembly GCF_044753805.1. Lineage (NCBI taxonomy): Bacteria > Bacillati > Actinomycetota > Actinomycetes > Kitasatosporales > Streptomycetaceae > Streptomyces > Streptomyces sp. NPDC093225. Next base: position 17,509 of record NZ_JBIVNX010000037.1, on the reverse strand, counting down.
CGTCGGCGGTGCGGTACGCCGAGATGCGGGCGGGGGTCACGACGGCGAGCATCCGGGTCCCCGGGTCGAGCGGCCACGGGGCGCCGGCGGCCGCGTCGGGCATGGCCCGGTGCCAGCGCACGGCGCCGGTCCGGCGGTCGGTGTCGGTGATCAGCCCGTCGTCCCAGAGGGCGACCGCGTGGCCGGGCACGGCCAACAGGGCGGCGGGCCTGCGGCCGGCGCGGCGGTAGGTCCACAACGGCGGGCCGGTGCCGGGGACGCGGGCGACGACGGCCGCGCCGTCGGTCCGTACGGCGGGCTCGGCGACGGGCCGGCCCGGGCCGGGGTGGACGGTGAGCCGGTCCCCGTACGGGGTTCCGCCGGCGCCGTGGACGGTGCCGGCGAGCGGGGCGGCGGCCGCCGTGGCGAGCAGCGCCGGGAGGGCGGCGCGGGCGGCCCGGCGGACGGCGTTGCGGTGCACGGGCGCCGAGCCTAGTGGGCGGCCCGGGGCGCGCCGGGGGCGGCGGGCCCCGGGTCGCCCGTTCGGCCCTCGCCCGGCGCGGGGCCGGCGCCGTCGTCACAGGATGGGGGGGTCGGTACCCGGAGCGAGGCGGTGCGGCCATGCAGTTCGACGACGATGCCGACCTGGACACGTCCGAGGTCCAGGACGTGCGCGGCAGCCGCATCCCGGGCGGCCGCGCCACGATCGGCGGCGGCGTCGTGGGCCTGATCGCGCTCCTGCTCGCGCTGTTCCTCGGGGTGGGTCCGGAGCAGCTGGGGATCTCCTCGGGGGACACCGAGCCGCAGGCGACCGCGTCGTCGGTCTCGCAGGTGGAGCAGGCATGCCGGACCGGCCGTGACGCCAACGCGCGCGAGGACTGCCGGCTGGTGGCGGTCGTCAACAGCGCGCAGGACTTCTGGCGGCAGGAATTCGCCCGCAGGGGTGGTGCGTACACGCCCGCCCCGACGGTGTTCTTCTCCCGGCGGGTGCCCACGGCGTGCGGGACGGCGACCTCGGCGGTGGGGCCGTTCTACTGCCCGGGCGACCGGAAGGTGTACCTGGACCTGGGGTTCTTCGAGGAGCTGCGGACGACGTTCGGCGCCTCGGGCGGGCCGTTCGCGCAGGCGTACGTGGTGGCCCACGAGTACGGGCACCACGTGCAGAACCTGATGGGGACGCTGGCCCGCGCCCAGGACGGCGGGACGGGCGCGAACAGCAACGCGGTGAAGGTGGAGCTGCAGGCCGACTGCTACGCCGGGGTGTGGGCGCACAACGCGACGCGCACGCCGGACGAGTCCACCGGGCGGCCGCTGATCACGAAGCTGACGGACGAGGACATCAAGGAGGGGTTGGACGCGGCGGCGGCGGTGGGCGACGACCGGATCCAGGAGCGGTTCCAGGGGCGGGTGGCGCCGGAGTCGTGGACGCACGGGTCGGCCGAGCAGCGCCGGCGGTGGTTCCACCAGGGCTACCGCACGGGCGACATGGCGCAGTGCAACACCTTCCGCTGAGCGGTCCGGTCGCCTCCCGGGGACCGTCACACCCTCCTGTCAGACTGTGCCGCGGGTCACTCTCACGAGAGGAAGTGGTCGACATGGCAGGTAGTCCGACCGTCTGTCCGACGCTGCTGTACAACGACGCGAAGGCGGCCGTCCGGCTGCTGACGGAGGCCTTCGGCTTCACCCGGGTCGCGGTGTACGAGGCCGACGACGGCACCGTGATGCACGCGGAGCTGGCGTACGGGACCGGCGTGGTGATGCTGGGCAGCAAGGGGCGGGGCGGGGTCTTCGACACGGCGATGGGGGACGCGGGTCCCACGGGCGTGTACGTGGTGGTGGAGGACGTCGACGCGCACCACAAGCGGGCCGTGGAGCACGGGGTCGAGATCCTGATGGAGCCCACGGACCAGGAGTACGGCTCGCGGGACTACATGGCCCGCGACGGCGAGGGCAACATCTGGAGCTTCGGCACGTACGCTCCGGCCGTCTGACCCGGGCGGGTCCGTCCCGGCGCCGGGGGCGGGGGTCGGGGCGGCGACCCCCGCACCCCGTCAGGCGCCGCCGGTGTGGACCTGGAAGGCGGCCCGGCGCACGGCCTTGGCCAGGGCCGGGTCGGGGTGCGCGGCGGCCAGCGCGACCAGTACCTGCACGGTGCGCGGGTGCCCGACCGCGCGCACCTCGTCGAGCAGGTGGGGCACGGTCGTGCGGACCGCCGAGTCGAGGTGCCGCACGAGGAGTTCGTTCTCGCCGTGGTCGGCGACGGCCGCGGCCGTGTCCACCCACAGCCAGGTCGACTCCTCGCGGGTGAGCACCTCCTGGACGTCCTCGGGGTCGGCACCGTCGTGCTCGGCGAGCCAGAGCAGCGCGTACGGGCGCAGGGTCGGGTCGGCGGCCGCCGCGCGCACGTCCGGTTCGGCGGGGGCGCCGACCACGCGCAGCGCCTCGAAGGCGAGACCGCGGAGCAGGGCGTCCTCGCCGCGGGCGGCCTGGAGCAGCTCGGCGATGGCGCTGCCGACGGGCCGGGCGGCGAGCCAGGCGCGGTACTCGGCGCGGGCGGCGCCGGGGGTGAGGCGGGCGCAGCCGAGGAGCATGTTGGCGGCGGGCTGCTCGATGTTGCCGCCGGCGGGGCTCTGGGCGGCGACGCAGATCTGCTCCAGCTTGACCCACACCGCCCAGCTGCCGAGCGGGGTGAGGGTGGCGCGCTTGGGGCCGAGGGTGAGGGCGTCGACCGCGGCCAGGGCGCCGAGCGCCCAGCGCAGCAGCCGGGCGAGGGCGGCCGGGTCGGGGGCGCCCGCGGTGTCGGCCGCGTCCTCGGGGTTCTCGTACGGGACCTCGCAGCGCTCGTCGCGCAGTTCGGCCACGCGCTGGCCGAGCAGGTCGAGCAGGGCGGGCACCGTCACGGGTCCGGCGGAGAGCTGGAGCAGAGACAGCAGCTGCGGCATGGCCTCGACGACCTCGGCGACGACCTCGGGGGCGAGGTCGGCGGGCGCGGGGTGGATGAGGGACCAGGCATCGAAGAGGGCGACCCAGCCGCGCAGCACGGCGGAGTCGTCGCTGTCCCAGGCGCGCAGCCGCCAGCCGGGGCGGGCACTGGTGCCGTGCATCTCGACGAGGCCGGCGAGCCGGGCACGGTCCCAGGCGGCGCGGATCTGGCCGGGGGTCAGGCGCAGGTCCGTTGCGGCCCGTTCGGCGGTGGCGGCGGGCAGGGTGCCGGGGCGGCCGTCGTCGGACGCGTCGCCCGGGTGCGCGGCGGTCCAGCGGGTGAGCCGCACCTCGTCGGCGAGTGACGCTCTGGCCCGGTTGGCGAGTTCGGCGGGGGCCGGGGTGCCGGCGGGCGGCCGGGGTGCCGGTCGGGTCCGCCGGTTCGTCACCGCCTCGCGGGCGGCGGCCACGGACGGCGTGGAGACGAGTCGGAGTCGGGAGTCGCGCGCCAGCTGCTCATCAGGCTTTCGGGACGTCACGGAGAGCAGTCTCGCCCTTCATCGGCCGAAAGCCCAAACGGAACCGGCCGTTGCCATGAGCGTGTTCACGTCATCGTGACAAGTGCGGGGCAGGTGGGGCCTCGTGAGAGCCGCGTCACACGGGGGAGTTCGCCGGGGGCGCGTTCACATGAGGGGGGTGAGGAAGCGGCGCAGGGCCTCCTCGTAGGCGGCGGGGGACGCGTTCCACATGGCCGCGTGGGGGGCCTCCTGGATGCTGTACAGCGTGACGAGGTCCGGCCGGCGATCGGCGAGCCGGCGGGTCAGGCCCCAGGGGGCGAGGGTGTCGCCGGGGCCGTGGAAGACCAGGACCGGCACCTGCAGCCCGTCGGGGTCGGCGGCCTCGGGCAGCCGGTCGCCGCGCAGCCCGGTCCGGCCCTGGGCGGCCCGGACGGCGAGCGGCACCAGGGGGCCGGGGGTGCCGCGGGCGGCGGCCAGGGCGCGCAGGGTGACGTGCCAGTCGAGCACCGGGGAATCGAGGACGAGGCCGGCGATGCGGTCGCGCAGCGCGGAGCGCGAGGCGGCGTGCAGCGCCATGGAAGCGCCGGTGGACCAGCCGTACAGGACGACCCGCTCGGCGCCGAAGCGCACGGCGTAGCGGATGGCGGCGTCCAGGTCGCGCCACTCGGACTCGCCGAGGTGGCCCAGGCCGTCCGGGGAGGCCGGGGCACCGAGGTCGTTGCGGTAGGCGAGGTCGAGCACGGGCACGAGCTGGCCGTGCAGGAAGGGGATGAGGTTCATGGGGTGCTCGCGGGTGGTGCCGAGCCCGTGCACCGTGATGACCCAGGTGCGGCGGGGGCCGGGCACGAACCACGCGGGCAGGGCGCCGAGCTCGCCGGGTACGTCGACGTCGGCGTACCCGAGCCCGAGGGCGCTGCCCGGGTCGCCACGGTGGAGCGAGGGGGTGAAGCGGACGCGGGTGCCCGGGACCAGCTCGCCGTGGGTGACCCGGTCGAGGCGGCGCACGACGGTGTCGGGGTCGTGGGGCACGCCGTCGAGGACCGGGCCGACGACCGCGTGGACGCCGGGGGCGTCCAGCCCGTACGTGCCGGGGCGCAGCGCGGCCAGGCTGCGGGTCAGCGCGACGCGCCCGTCCACGGCGGAGTGGACGCTGAGCGGGACGGGGTCGGGCAGGGGCCGGCCGGGGGCGGGCCTGAGCACGGCGTCGCCGGCGTAGCGGCCGGCGGCGACCGCGGCCGCGCCGGCGCCCACGAGGGCGGTGACGGCAGCTGCCGTCGCTGTCACGGTGCGCACCGCTCCAGTCTCGGAGGCGGGGGGCCCGACGGCCAGCGGAGGGACGTCCGCGGAGTGATGTGGATCTCATCCTGGGGGTCTCGGTGACTCTCCGTGTCCGGGAGACTTGTCTTGTTCACCTACCCCTGACGTGCATTTTTGCGGACATGAGTGCCAGAATCCGGACAAAATAGGGCGGTATCTGGCCCTCCGGTACACCGATCCGCCCGACCCAGTTCATCTTCCGTTCACTCAGGTTGCCTACGGTCGAACGAGCCACTGACCTCAAACAGAAGCCTGGGTAAATGGAGCACATAACGCTTCTCCTCGGGATCGTGATCGTTACCGCCCTCGTGTTCGACTTCACGAACGGTTTCCACGACACCGCCAACGCGATGGCGACCACCATCTCGACTGGCGCTCTCAAGCCCAAGACGGCGGTGGCCATGTCCGCCGTGCTCAACCTCGTCGGCGCGTTCATGTCCGTTGAGGTCGCCAAGACGATCTCCAAGGGCCTGGTCAACGAGGACGGCATCCAGCCCGAAGTGATCTTCGCCGCGCTCGTCGGCGCGATCCTCTGGAACCTCGTGACCTGGCTGGTGGGCCTCCCCTCCAGCTCCTCGCACGCCCTCATGGGCGGCCTCGTCGGTGCCGCGGTCGCCTCCGCCGGCCTCGGCGCCGTCAACGGCGGCACCCTGGTCACCAAGGTCCTGATCCCGGCCGTCGCCGCCCCGCTCGTCGCGGGCGTCGCCTCGATGGTCGCGACCCGCGCCACGTACAAGTTCGGCAGCAAGGTCGACGACAAGACCTCCGCCAAGGGCTACCGGGCCGGCCAGATCGCCTCCGCGGGCCTGGTCTCCCTCGCCCACGGCACCAACGACGCCCAGAAGACGATGGGCATCATCACCCTGGCCCTGGTCGCCGGCGGCGCCATCGCCCCCGGCTCGAACCCGCCGGTCTGGGTCATCGTCTCCGCCGGCCTGGCGATCGCGCTCGGCACCTACCTCGGCGGCTGGCGCATCATCCGCACCATGGGCTCGGGCCTGACCGACCTCCAGCCGCAGCAGGGCTTCGCCGCCCAGACCTCGGCCGCGAGCGTCATCCTGTCCTCGGCCAACCTCGGCTTCTCGCTCTCCACCACCCACGCGTGCTCCGGTGCCGTCATGGGCGCCGGCCTCGGCCGCAAGGGCGGCGTGGTCCGCTGGTCCACCGCGACCCGCATGTTCATCGCCTGGGGCCTGACCCTGCCGGCCGCCGCCCTCGTCGGCGCGGGCGCCGAGTGGGTCATGCGCATCGGCACCGTCGGCGTCGTCGCCGTCGCCCTCTTCCTGGTCGGGTCCTGCCTGGCCATCTGGCTGATCTCGCGCCGCCAGGTCGTCGACCACCACAACGTCACCGACCTCGACGCCGAGGAGCCGGGCGTGATCACCACCGCCATCGCGGCCGTCACCCCGCCGCCGGCCGGCACCACCGCCGCCGTCACGGACGAGGACCTCAAGGCCACCATCCCGGCCCCCACCCAGCCCGAGGCCCCCCAGGCCCCGGCCGCGGTCTGACCCGCCGCACCACAGAGGACTAGAGGACTTTCGGTATGGACATCGACTGGGCAGCTCTCGGCTCCGTCTTCGGCGTCAGCCTCGGCGCGACCGTCGCCCTGGTGAGCCTGTTCACCCTCGGCATCGTCGGCCTCTCGAAGCACGAGGCCGCGGTCCAGCAGGGCGGCGCGGCCCACCTCGCCCGCTCGGGCGCGTACGCCGCCTTCGCCGCCTGCGCGGCGGCCGTGGCGTACGGGATCTACCTCATCGTCACCTGACGACCGGCGACGACGTGCTCCCCCGCGGGTTCTCCCGCGGGGGAGTTTTCGCATGCCCGCACGTCCGGCCGGGGTCCCGCGGCGGGCTCCCGGCCGGGGCTTCCGCGCGCCCCCGCGTGCACCTCACCGCAGGTCAACGGCGAGTTGACGGGCTATCGCGGTGCGTGGTGGACTGCCCGAGCCATCACGGCGGCAGGAGAGGAAGTCCGGTGCGAATCCGGCGCGGTCCCGCCACTGTCACCGGGGAGTTCGTACGGCCGGACCGTACGCGCGCCCCGGGAGCCAGGAACTCTCACCGCCGGTTACGTCGAACCAGGGCGCGGACCCTGAGTGAGGACATACCTGCCATGCGTGCCGATCGCGTGTTCGCGTACGGCGCGGCGGTGGGCCTGATCGGCGACCGGATCCTCGGCGATCCGCGCCGCGGGCATCCCGTCGCGGCCTTCGGACGGGCCGCGGCCGCCGTGGAGCGCGCCCTGTGGCGCGACCACCGGGGCCGCGGAGCCGTGCACACCCTCGTCTGCGCCGGTGGCGCCGCCGCGCTCGGCGTGCTCGCCGCCCGTGCCGTGCGCGCCCGCCCGGCCCCCGCCCGGATCGCCCTGACCGCCGCCGCCACCTGGGCCGTCGTGGGCGGCACCTCCCTGGCCCGCGAGGCCCGCGCCATCGGCGGGGCACTGGCCGCCGGGGACGCCGACGTCGCCCGGGAGCGCCTCCCCCACCTGTGCGGGCGCGACCCGCAGCACCTGGACGAGCAGCAGATCGCCCGGGCCGTCGTGGAGTCGGTCGCCGAGAACACCTCCGACGCCGTGGTCGGCGCCCTGGTCTGGGGCGCCGTGGCCGGCGTACCCGGGCTGGTCGCCTTCCGGGCCGTGAACACCCTCGACGCGATGGTCGGCCACAAGTCCCCCCGCTACCTGCGCTACGGCTGGGCCTCGGCCCGCCTCGACGACCTCGCGGGCTGGCCCGGCGCCCGCCTGACGGCCGCCGCGGCCGTGCTGGCGGGCCCGGACCGTCGGGGGGCGGTCCGGGCCTGGCGGCAGGACGCCGCGAAGCATCCGAGCCCCAACGCCGGACCCGTCGAGTCCGCCTTCGCCGGCGCGCTGGGCGTCCGCATGGGCGGCACCCTCTCCTACGCCGGCCGGACCGAGCACCGCGCCGTGCTCAACGGCGACGCCCGCCCGGTCTCCGTGCCCGACATCGAGCGGGCCGTCCGGCTGTCCCGGCAGGTCACCTGGCTCGCGCTGGGCGCCTGCGTGGCGGCCCGGGCGCTGGCCGCGCGGAGCCCGGGACGCCGGGCCGGCGGACGCCGGGGCTCCGGGCGTCCGGCCCCGGTACCCCGGCCCCTCGTACGTTCGGTCACGACACGGAAGGCGGCGCGCGGATGAGCGGCGGCGCACGGCTCGGCGGCGGACTGCTGGTCGCCGGCACCACCTCGGACGCCGGGAAGAGCGTGGTCACGGCGGGCATCTGCCGCTGGCTGGCCCGCAAGGGCGTCAAGGTCGCGCCCTTCAAGGCGCAGAACATGTCCCTCAACTCCTTCGTCACCCGCGAGGGCGCCGAGATCGGCCGTGCCCAGGCCATGCAGGCCCAGGCGGCCCGCGTCGAGCCCACCGCGCTGATGAACCCGGTGCTCCTCAAGCCGGGCGGCGACCGCAGCAGCCAGGTCGTGCTGCTGGGCAGGCCGGTGGGCGAGATGAGCGCCCGCGGCTACCACGGCGGCCGCCAGGAACAGCTGCTCGGCGTGGTGACGGACTGCCTGGCCCAGCTGCGGGGCATGTACGACGCCGTGATCTGCGAAGGGGCCGGCAGTCCGGCCGAGATCAACCTGCGGCGCACCGACATCGTCAACATGGGCATCGCGCGCGCCGCCCGCTTCCCCGTCGTCGTGGTCGGCGACATCGACCGGGGCGGGGTCTTCGCCTCGTTCTTCGGCACCACCGCCCTGCTGAGCGCGGCCGACCAGGAGCTGGTGGCCGGCTACCTGGTCAACAAGTTCCGCGGCGACGTCTCCCTGCTGGAGCCCGGCCTGGAGATGCTGCGCGGGCTCACCGGCCGGTCGACGTACGGCGTACTGCCCTTCCAGCACGGTCTGGGCATCGACGAGGAGGACGGCCTGCGGGTCTCGCTGCGCGGCGCGGTGCGCGAGTCGGTGGTGGCCCCGCCGGTGGGCGAGGACGTGCTGCGGGTCGCGGTGTGCGCGGTGCCGCTGATGTCGAACTTCACCGACGTCGACGCGCTGGCCGCCGAGCCGGGCGTGGTCGTGCGGTTCGTGGACCGGCCGGAGGAGCTGGCGGACGCCGACCTGGCCGTCGTACCGGGCACCCGCGGCACGGTGAAGGCCCTGGCCTGGCTGCGCGAGCGCGGGCTGGCCGACGCCCTGGTGCGGCGGGCCGCCGAGGGGCGGCCGGTGCTGGGCATCTGCGGCGGGTTCCAGGCGCTGGGCGAGCACATCGAGGACGAGGTCGAGTCGAAGGCCGGCGCGGTCGACGGTCTCGGCCTGCTGCCCGTACGGATCCGCTTCGAACGGGAGAAGACCCTGGCCCGGCCTTCGGGCACGGCCCTCGGCGAGCCGGTCGAGGGGTACGAGATCCACCACGGCGTGGCGGACGTGCGCGGCGGCGAGCCCTTCCTGGACGGCTGCCGGGTGGGCTCGGTGTGGGGCACTCACTGGCACGGCTCGCTGGAGTCCGACGGCTTCCGACGGGCGTTCCTGCGCGAGGTCGCGGCCGCCGCGGGCCGCCGGTTCGTACCGGCGCCGGACACGTCCTTCGGGGCCCTGCGCGAGGAGCAGCTGGACCTGCTGGGCGACCTGATCGAGGAACACGCCGACACCGCCGCGCTGCTGCGGCTCATCGAGGCCGGCGCTCCGGCCGGCCTCCCGTTCATCGCTCCGGGGGCGCCCGCATGACCGTCCAGACCACGCAGTACCCCTTCACGGCCGTCGTCGGGATGGACGACCTGCGGCTCGCCCTGCTGTTGAACGCGGTGAGCCCGGCGGTGGGCGGCGTGCTCGTCCGCGGCGAGAAGGGCACGGCCAAGTCGACCGCGGTGCGCGCCCTGTCGGCCCTGCTGCCGCCGGTGCCGGTGGTCGCGGGCTGCCGGTTCAGCTGCGATCCCGGGCAGCCCGACCCGGGCTGCCCGGACGGGCCGCACGAGGACGACGCGGCCGCCGCGGGGGCGGACCGGGCGGCGCGGATGGTGGAGCTGCCGGTCGGCGCCTCCGAGGACCGGCTGGTGGGCGCGCTGGACATCGAACGGGCGCTGGCCGAGGGCGTGAAGGCCTTCGAGCCGGGCCTGCTGGCCGACGCGCACCGCGGCATCCTGTACGTCGACGAGGTCAACCTCCTGCACGACCACCTGATCGACCTCCTGCTGGACGCGGCCGCGATGGGCGCGTCGTACGTGGAGCGCGAGGGCGTGTCGGTGCGGCACGCGGCCCGGTTCCTGCTCGTGGGCACCATGAACCCCGAGGAGGGCGAGCTGCGGCCGCAGCTGCTGGACCGGTTCGGGCTGACCGTCGAGGTCGCGGCCTCGCGCGAACCCGGGCAGCGGGTCGAGGTGGTCCGGCGCCGGCTCGCGTACGACGCCGACCCGGCGGCCTTCGCGGCCCGATGGTCGGGGGCGGAGGCCGAACTGCGCGACCGGGTGGTCGCGGCCCGTGCGCTGGTGCCCTCGGTGGCGCTGGGCGACGGGGTGCTGCTCCAGATCGCCGCCGTGTGCGCCGGCTTCGAGGTGGACGGCATGCGCGCCGACATCGTGATGGCGCGCACGGCCGTGGCCCTCGCCGCGTGGGCCGGGCGGACGACGGTGCGCAAGGAGGACGTCCGGCAGGCGGCGCTGCTGGCCCTGCCGCACCGGCGGCGGCGCAACCCCTTCGACGCGCCGGGTCTGGACGAGGAGAAGCTCGACCGGATCCTGGACGGCTTCCCGGACGACGAGCCGGAACCGGAGCCCGAACCCGATCCGGAGCCGCAGGGTCCGGGTGACGGCGGCGACGGCTCGGACGGGCCTGACGGCGGGGACGGCCCGGACGGGCCCGACGACGGCGGGGTGCCGCCGCAGGGCCAGGGCCCCGCGGACGACCGCGCCGCCGAGCCGCCCGCGCCCGAGCCCGGCCCCGAGCCCGCGCCCGAGCCCGAGCCCGCCGCGGCCCCGGCGGCCGAGGCGCCGGAGCAGGCCGCCGTACGGGCCGGGGAGCCCTTCCGCGCCCGCACGCTGAGCGTGCCCGGCCTGGGCGAGGGCGCGGCGGGCCGGCGCTCGCGGGCCCGCACCGCGCACGGCCGCACCACCGGCGCACAGCGTCCGCGCGGCCACCTGACGAAGCTGCACCTGGCCGCCACGGTGCAGGCCGCCGCCCCGCACCAGCGGGCCCGCGGCCGGTCCGGCCCCGGGCTGGTGGTGCGCCGGGACGACCTGCGCCAGGCCGTGCGCGAGGGCCGGGAGGGCAACCTGGTGCTGTTCGTCGTGGACGCCTCGGGTTCGATGGCCGCCCGGCAGCGCATGAGCGCCGTCAAGGGAGCCGTCCTCTCGCTGCTCCTGGACGCCTACCAGCGGCGCGACAAGGTCGGCCTGATCACCTTCCGGGGCAGCTCGGCCGACCTGGCCCTGCCGCCCACCTCCTCCGTGGACGCGGCCGCGGCCCGGTTGGAGAAGCTGCCCACCGGCGGGCGGACCCCGCTCGCCGCCGGGCTCCTCAAGGCGCACGAGGTGCTGCGCGTCGAGCGGCTGCGGGACCCCTCGCGACGGCCCCTTCTGGTGGTCGTCACCGACGGGCGGGCCACGGCGGGACCGGACGCGCTGGCGACCGCCGCGCGCGCGGCCCGGCTGCTCGCGGGCGGGGGCACCGCCTCCGTCGTCGTGGACTGCGAGTCCGGACCGGTACGGCTGGGCCTGGCCGAGCGGCTCGCCGTCGACCTCGGCGGGCCGGCAGTGACCCTCGACGGGCTGCGGGCCGACTCGATCGCGGGCCTCGTGAAGGACGTACGCACCACCACCGACCCCTACAGCACCAGGAAGGCCGCGTAATGCCCCAGGGACAGCCGACCGTCATCCCCGACGACGGCCTGACGACGCGTCAGCGCCGCAACCGTCCGCTCGTGTTCGTGCACACCGGCCCCGGCAAGGGCAAGTCGACGGCCGCCTTCGGCCTGGCGCTGCGCGCCTGGAACCAGGGCTGGCCGATCGGGGTGTTCCAGTTCGTCAAGTCGGCCAAGTGGAAGGTGGGCGAGGAGAACGCGCTCAAGGCCCTCGGCGAGACCGGCAAGGGCGGCTCCGTCGTCTGGCACAAGATGGGCGAGGGCTGGTCCTGGGTGCAGCGCGACGCCCAGCTCGACAACGAGCAGGCCGCGCGCGAGGGCTGGGAGCAGGTCAAGCGCGACCTGGCCGCCGAGACCCACCGGCTGTACGTGCTGGACGAGTTCGCCTACCCGCTGCACTGGGGGTGGATCGACACCGACGAGGTCATCGAGGTGCTCCGCAACCGTCCCGGGCAGCAGCACGTGGTCATCACCGGCCGCAACGCGCCGGAGAAGCTGGTGGAGTTCGCGGACCTGGTCACCGAGATGACCAAGGTCAAGCACCCCATGGACACGGGCCAGAAGGGCCAGAAGGGCATCGAGTGGTGAACGTCCCGCGGCTGGTCCTCGCCGCGCCCTCGTCCGGCAGTGGAAAGACCACGGTCACGACGGGCCTGATGGCCGCGTTCACCGAGCGCGGCCTGAAGGTCTCCCCGCACAAGACCGGGCCCGACTACATCGACCCGGGCTACCACGCGCTGGCCACGGGCCGGCCGGGGCGCAACCTCGACGCGTTCATGTGCGGCCCGGACCTGGTGGCCCCGCTGTTCGCGCACGGTGCCGCCGGCTGCGACCTGGCCCTGGTCGAGGGCGTGATGGGCCTGTACGACGGGGCCGCCGGGCAGGGCGAGCTGGCCTCGACGGCGCAGGTGGCGAAGCTGCTGCGGGCGCCGGTGGTGCTGGTGGTCGACGCCTCGTCGCAGTCCCGGTCGGTGGCCGCGCTGGTGCACGGCTTCGCCTCGTTCGACCCCCAGGTGCGGCTCGGCGGCGTGATCCTCAACAAGGTCGGCTCGGACCGGCACGAGGCGATGCTGCGGGAGGCGCTGGAGGAGGCGGGCGCGACCGTGCTCGGCGTCCTGCGCCGGGCGCCGCAGGTCGCCGCGCCCTCGCGGCACCTCGGGCTGGTTCCGGTCGCCGAGCGGCGGGCCGACGCGATGGACTCCGTACGGGCCCTGGCCGAGCAGGTCCGGGCGGGCTGCGACCTCGACGCCCTCCTGGCGCTGGCGCGGTCCGCGCCGCCGCTGGCGTGCGAGGCGTGGTCGCCCGTGGCGGACCCGCGCGGGGGGACCGCGGCCATCGCGGAGCGCGCGGCGCGGGGCGCGGGCCCCGTCGTCGCCGTGGCCGGCGGGCCCGCGTTCACGTTCTCGTACGCGGAGCACACCGAGCTGCTGTCGGCCGCCGGCGCGCAGGTGGTCACCTTCGACCCGTTGCACGACGAGGACCTCCCCGACGGCACGAGCGGGCTCGTGATCGGCGGCGGCTTCCCCGAGGTCTACGCCCCCGAGCTGGCCGCCAACGAGCCGCTGCGCAAGGCCGTGGCCGAGCTGGCGGCGACCGGCGCCCCGGTGGCCGCCGAGTGCGCGGGCCTGCTGTACCTGGCCCGCTCCCTCGACGGGAAGCCCATGTGCGGGGTGCTGGAGGCGGACGCCCGCATGTCGGAGCGCCTCACCCTCGGCTACCGCGAGGCGGTGGCGCTCGCGGACAACGCGCTCGCCGCCGCCGGCACCCGGCTGCGCGGGCACGAGTTCCACCGCACGGTCATCGAGCCGGGTGCGGGCGCATCGGGTACGGACACCGGTCCGGCGTGGGGGTTCACGCACCCCGAGCGGCGCCTGGAGGGCTTCGTACGGGGCGGTGTGCACGCCAGCTACCTGCACACGCACTGGGCGGCCGAGCCCTCGGTCGCCCACCGCCTGGTCGCGGCGGCGGCCCGGGCGGCGGCCCCCACCGCGGGCGCCCCACCGGGGGCGGCGGCACCGGCATGACCCGGCCCCGCTCACTCCGCGAGGCCGACCACGACCCAGATGCCCACCACTCCCCCGACCGTGCACAGCAGTGTGGACAGCGCCGGGTGCTCGTGGTGGGCCTCGGGAAGGATCTCGGCGGCCGCGAGGTAGAGCAGGGCCCCGCCGAAGAACCCCAGGTACGCCCCCAGGGGTTCCTCCGGAAGCGTGAACAGCGTGGTGGACAGGGCCCCGAGCACGGGGGCCGCTGCGTCCGCGAACAGCATGAGCAGGGCCTTGCGGCGGTCGTTGCCGTACATGCTCGTGAGCGTGTACGTGTTGAAGCCGTCGGCGAAGTCGTGGGTGATCACCGCCAGGGCCACGGCCACGCCCATGCCGCCGCCGACCTGGAAGGCCGCGCCGAGCGCGATCCCGTCCATGAGGCTGTGGCCGACCATCGCCGCGGCGGCCGCCAGACCCACCTGCGGTACCCGGGCGGTCCCGTCGGGGCGCAGCCGGTCGGCGGAGTGCCCGAGGTGCTCGTCCCCGCCGTGGGGGTGCCCGGCGTGGTGGTGCCCGCCCTCTCCCCCCGCCCCGTGCGCGGCCTGCCGTACCGCCAGCAGCCGTTCCCCCACGTGGGCGACGAGGAACCCCGCCACGAACAGCAGCAGCGCGATCGGCACCCCGAAGACCTTCCGGCCGGCGGCCTCCAGGGCCTCCGGCAGCAGGTCGAGGCCGACCACGCCGAGCATCAGCCCGCCCGCCAGGCCCAGCACGAGGTGGCGCCGGTCGGTGACGCGCTGCGCCGTCCACCCGCCGGCCAGCGTCATGAAGAACGCGCCCAGAGCCACGATGACCGCCATAGGGCCCTGCATACCGACTGCGGGTGGTTCGCGCACCTGCGTGCGGCCGAGTGGCGAGGCACACCGTTGACCGCCGGGTTGACATCCGGGAATCATCGCTGCACCCGATCCCCCCACAGTTCGAGAGGACCCTCGTCTTGATCGGCTTGATATCCCGGGCGCCCGACGCCCGGGTCGTTGTCGGTGTCGGTGCCCGCAGGGGCGTGTCCGTGGACGAGGTCTGCGGAGTGGTCGAGGACGCGCTGCGCGGGGTCGGGCTGACGCCCGCCGCGGTGGCGGCGCTGGCCACGGTCGAGGGGAAGGCCGGGGAGGCGGGCATCGTCGGCGCGGCCGCCCGCTACGGCGTACCGCTGGTGGCCTACGACGCCCGGACCCTCGCCGACGTGCACGTGCCGCACCCGTCGGACGACGTACTGACGGCCGTGGGCACGCCCTCGGTCGCGGAGGCCGCCGCGCTCGCGGCGGGCGGCCGGCTCCTCGTACCCAAGCAGCGGTCGGCGCAGGCCACCTGCGCGGTCGCCACGGCCGGCGACCGGCTGGCCGTGGCGTCCGGTCCGGACCTGCGCCACCACGGGGACGCCGAGGTGCGCGGCATCGCGGGGCTGGTGGACCTGGCCGTGAACGTACGGGCGGACACCCCGCCCGCGTGGCTCAGGCACGAGATCGCCACCTCCCTGGACGCCCTGGCGGCCTACCCCGACGGGAGCGCGGCGCGGGCCGCGGTCGCCGAGCGGCACGGCCTGCCGGTCGAGCGGGTGCTGCTGACGGCGGGCGCGGCGGAGGCGTTCGTGCTGCTGGCGCGGGCCCTGCCGGTACGCCGGCCGGTAGTGGTGCACCCGCAGTTCACCGAGCCGGAGGCGGCGCTGCTGGACGCGGGCCACCGGGTGGAGCGGGTGCTGCTGCGCGAGGAGGACGGCTTCCGGCTGGACCCGGCGGCGGTCCCGGAGGAGGCGGACCTGGTGGTGGTCGGCAACCCGACCAACCCCACGTCGGTGCTGCACCCGGCCGAGACCCTGGTGCGACTGGCCCGGCCGGGCCGGGTCCTGGTGGTGGACGAGGCGTTCATGGACGCCGTCCCGGGCGAGCGCGAGGCGCTGGCGGGCCGTACCGACGTACCGGGGCTGGTCGTGCTGCGCAGCCTGACCAAGACCTGGGGGCTGGCGGGGCTGCGGATCGGCTACGTGCTGGCCGACCCCGAGACCGTGGCCCTGCTGGAGCGCGCGCAGCCGCTGTGGCCGGTGTCCACGCCGGCGCTGGTGGCGGCCGAGGCCTGCGTCTCGGAGCGGGCGCTGGCGGAGGCGGAGGAGGCCGCCCGTCAGATCGCGCGGGACCGGGACCACCTGCTGGCGGGGCTGGCGGAGTTCGAGGAGATCCGGGCGGTCCGGCCGGCCGAAGGACCGTTCGTCCTGATCCGGGTGGACCGGGCGGACGAGGTACGGGACCGGCTGCGCACGCTGGGCTTCGCGGCCCGGCGGGGGGACACCTTCCCGGGGCTGGGCCCCGACTGGCTGCGCCTGGCGGTGCGCGACCGGGCCACGACGGGCCGGTTCCTGCAGGCCCTGGACAAGGCGCTGACCCTGACGACGCGCTGACCCTCATCGGCCCCTACGCCGAAGGGTGAGGGCGCCCTGTACCGACGCCCTCACCCTCGGCTCCCCATGGCCTTAGGCCCCCTACCCCCTCGGACCGGTCAGGCCCCGCTGCCGCGGCCCCGGCCACCGCGGCCCAGCACCAGCGCCCCCGCGCCGACGCCGACCAGCAGCAGCGCGCCGCCGGCCACGTACGGGGTGGCCGAACTGCCACCGGTCTCGGCCAGGTTGCCCCCGGTGGTACCGCCGGACTGCGGCTTCACGTCGGGCTTCGTGGTGTGTCCGGGCGGCGTGGGCACCGACGTGGCGGGCAGCGTGGCCGACGGGGTCGGACCGCCCGCCGGCGTCGCGCAGGAGGCCTCGGCGAGCACGACCTCGCCGTCGACCTCGGCCACGTTCAACTTCAACGGGTTGACGGAGACCTTCAGCCGCAGCGCCGTGGCGGCCGCGGTCCGTGAGGTGGTCTCCTTGCTCGACAGGTCCAGCCGCACCTCGCCGACCGCGGGGACGTCGACCTTGGTGGTGCCGCCCGCGGAGAGCGTGACGCGCTTGCCGAGCACGGTGACGGCGCCGAGCGCGTTCGACTCGGCCACGGGACGCCGGCCGGCCTCGCACAGGGCGCGTGCGGTGACCTTCTCGACCTGGATGAGCGAGAGCAGCGGCAGACCCGGGACGTGGATCTTCGCGTTGACCAGCTTCACCGCACCCTCGGCACGACGCCGGTCGGCGGTGGCCGTGGCGCTGGCCACGTCCGCCCGCAGCACACTGACGGGCTTGCCCTGCTCGACCCCGTCCAGCGTCACGGTCAGCGCGGTCCTGTCCGCGCTGGCCGGGGCCTGGACCTCGTTGAGCGTGGCCTTCAGCGGCACGTGCACGGTCTTGTTGAGCAGCCCGACGTCGAGTCCGGTGCGCAGCACGACGGCGCTCGCCCTTCCGTCCCCTCCGGTGGCGTGCGCGGGGCCGGCGGTGAGGAGCGCGGTGGGACCCGCGGCGAGGGCCGCGGCGGCCAGCGCGGCTGAGGAACGGCGTACGGGCGTACGGAAGGTGTTGCTGTTCAAGGTGGTGGAACCCCCAACGAGTTATGGAGCCGCGGGCGGCGCCAATGGGGGACACTGCGCCGCCGACGGCCTCGACCCGAGGAATCCTTACGCACTGAGAGTGAACGAGCGGCAACCTGGCGTGAGTTCACTCCAAAGAGGGGTTTCCGCCTGCGCATTCGAATCACGCGACACGGCACCCCCGCACAACCCACCCGAGGCACCCCCACACCCACGAACCCCGCCCACACGAGCCATCCCAACGATGCCGATCAGCAAGGGGTAACGCCCACGTCAACCACCCCGTCCGGCCCGAAGAAGCCCGTGACTCCCCCTCGTTGGGGCCCCGGCCACAGACACCCCGCCCCTCCCCCACCCAGGCCGCCGACTCCTTGGCGGTGCCGGTGGGTCCCGTGGTGTGTGGGGGAGGCGCTTGACAGGGGTGGCAGGCTGGTCCGGAGGCAGGCCCGGGCCGAGGGGGGCCGCAGGCCCGGCCGA
>NZ_JBIVNX010000036.1:0-79688 GCF_044753805.1 Streptomyces sp. NPDC093225 | reverse complement strand
CCCACCCCGAGGGCTTCGGGGCTTCGCCCGGGCCTGCGGCCCCCCTCGGCCCGGGCCTGCCTCCGGACCAGCCTGCCATGGCGCCTCAAGAGGCTCCCCCACACACCACGGGGCGGCACTCTCGTGATGTCGGGTACCCGGGTACCCGCATGCTTGGCGGCGGTCGGCCTGGGGCGGTGCCTTGAACGGCTTCACCGCACATCAGGAGGCCGCGCGCTCGCGGCTTGGGTGGCCCGGGGGCTTGCCGGCGGGCGGCCCGAAAGCGGACGGTGCCTTGCGCGGCTTCACCGCACATCAGGGGTGGCTCGACGGAGCTGTGCCGCGGAGGCTGGGTGGGGCTCGGGGCGAAGCTCCGTGACGTGGTGGAGTGGGTTTCGCCGCGGAGGGGTGGGCGGGGTTCGGGGCGGAGCCCCGGGAAACGGTGAAGGGGCGGGTAGGGGACCTGCCCCGCAGGGCAACGGCCTGCACCACCTTCGCACAGCGCGATCTGCGCCGGGCGGGGGCGCATGACGTCGCACCCGAGGCGGTGCCCCGGTCGTGGCGGCCCGGGCGGCGCCTGGGCGGCGGCGCCGTCGGGAACGGCTGGGACGACCGGGGCGCGGGGCCCGGATGGCCGAGGGCGGGGCGGACCGGACCGCGGAGGGAGCGGACCGGACGATTTCGGAGGCGTGGCCCGGCCGCCGACGTCGGGGTGGCCCGGCCGACACGTCGGGGTCGCGCCGGCGTCGCCGAGCCGGACGACCGGACGTGATCGGAGTCGGCAGGGCGGCCGGACCGGCGCCCGGAGACGGTGGCGCCCGCCCGACCGGGGCAGCCGGATCAGACCGTGGACCACGTGCGGCGATCGCGGGCCATGGCGTGCAGGCCGTCGACGTCGGCCGGTTTGAGGACCCCGCCCGACTGCCCGAGCACCCCCGCCTCGCCCTCGCGCAACACCCGGACGTCCCGCAGTGTCGGCGCCACCGTGACCCGGGCGGCGTCCACCACCGCCAGCACCGGTGTGACCGCGACGGTCAGCGCGTGCGCGGCCTGCTCCGCCGCCCGCCGGACCCAGCGGGGTTCCGGACGCGGTTCGGAGCGGCCCACCGAGAGGAGGAGGTCCCCGACGGAGACCCGCTGCCGCCGCCCCGCCGCGGTCCGCACCGCAAACACCCCGCCCGGCCCGATCAGCAGGTGGTCGATCTGCGCCGGCCCCGCAGGGGCGCCGGTACCCGGCAGCGGCACCGCGTGCAGCACCCGCCAGCCGAGCCCCTCCAGCGCGTCCAGTTCCGCCCCGAACCGCTGCTGGGCCAGCAGGTCGTGCCGCAGCCCCCGGGACCGGCGGCCCGGGGCCCCGTACGCGAGTTCGCCGAGCAGCGGCTCGCCGGGCCGGTTCGGGGCCAGGTCGTCGTCCGGGTGCAGCGCCAGCCGGGCCAGCTCGGCCGGGGTCGGGACGGGCGGCGGGCCGACGGTGTAGGCGCCCACGAGGTACGGGCCGAGGGCCGCGAGCACCGCGTCCCGCTGCGCGGCGTCGACCAGGTTGACCCGACCGGCTTCGCGGTCGTACCAGCCGACCGTGCGGCCGTCCGGCAGGCTCACCCACAGCCGGTGGCCGCCGTGCAGCCGCCCCGGTACCACCCTCAGTCCACTCATCCCCGACACCCCCTGGGGTCCGGGCACCCCCCGGCCACCCAGCCCATGGGACCAGCACGCGCACCCGGCGGCAAGAGAACGGACACACCCCGTGCCCGGCCCGTCACGCCCCGGGCCCGTCGGGGTCGTCGGGCCCGTCGGGGTCGTCCAGCCGGACCCGCAGCACCTCCGGCGGGGGGTGCCGGGTCGTGGCGTGCCGTACCTCGACGGTGAGCGGCGGGTCCAGCAAGTGGTACGGCACCTCGCCGAGCCCGATCGCCGTCACCGTCCCGTCCGCCTCCGCTTCGGGGTCCGCGGCACCGGCTCCGCCGCCCGTGCCACGCCCGGCCGCCGCCCTGCTCCTCGCCCCGGTCGCCCCGGACGCACCCGCCATCCGCAGCGCCGCCGCCGTGTCCGTCCGCAGTGCCGTCGACAGCGGGCTGGAGACCACCGGGGCGTCGTCGTCCGGCAGGACCAGCACCAGCGCGCTCGGCCGTCGCGCCGGGCCGGTGTACCCGACCGCCGCCGCGTCCGTCGTGTCCGTGTGCCGGAGCTTGCGCCAGGCCCGCCGCCCCGTCGGGTACGGCTGGTCCAGCCGCTTGATCACCAGCCCCTCGATACCGCTCGCGGGCAGCGTCTCGTACCAGGTCGCGGCCACCTCGGGATCGGTGGTCATCGGTACGGGCTGCAGCGGCGGCCCGAGCGGCAGCAGCAGGTCGACCAGCAGCGCGCGGCGTTCCTCGTACGGCCGGGGCCTCAGGTCGAGCCCGCCGAGGTCGAGCACGTCGAACGCGGCGTACGACGCCGGCAGGCTCCGCGCCAGGGCGGCGGCCCGGACCTCGCTCGCGGCCGCCGCCCGGCGCTGGACCAGCGCGAAGTCGGTGCGGCCCGCGTGCCAGACGACCACCTCTCCGTCGAGGGTGGTGCCGGGCGGCAGCGCCCGCGCCGCGGCGGCCAGGTCCGGGAAGGCGCGCGTGACGGTCCGACCGGACCGTGCCTGCAGCACCACCTCGTCGGCGGTACGCCGGACCACCACCCGGTGTCCGTCGAACTTCGGCTCGTACGCCAGACCGGGCCCCCGCGGCAGGGACCGGACGGCGGCGGCGAGCGCGACCCGGATCACGGCGTCCGCCCCGGCAGGGCGCGGACGGCGGCGGGGTTGCGCCCGCCCCGGGTCACGGCGTCCGCCCCGGCAGGGCGCGGACGGCGGCGGGGTTGCGCCCGCCCCGGGTCACGGCGTCCGCCCCGGCAGCGGCCGCGCACGGTTCAGGTTGATCAGCGGCCCGAAGAGGTCGCCGTCCCGCTCCAGGCGCTCGATCACGTCCCCGGTGAGGAACACCAGCTCCTCCGGCCGCCGGCAGTCCGCGACCTCGTCCCAGGACACCGGTGCCGAGACCGTGGGACGGGGGCGGGCGCGCAGCGTGTACGGCGCGGCGGTGGTCTTGGCGGCCGCGTTCTGGCTGTGGTCCACGAACACCTTCCCCGGCCGCAGCGCCTTCGCCATCCGGTGCACGACCAGGCCTGGCAGGTCCAGCTCCGCCTCCTGCGCGAGCGCCTTCGCGTACGCCGACACGTCCCCGGACGGGGTGGGCTCGAGCGGCACCGACAGGTGCAGCCCCTTCGACCCGGACGTCTTGGCGTACGCGTGCAGGCCGTCCGCGGCCAGCCGCTCGCGCAGCCACAGCGCGACCGTGCAGCACTCCACCACCGAGGCCGGCGCCCCCGGGTCGAGGTCGAAGACCATCCGGTCGGCGACCCCGGGGTCCTCGGCCCGCCACTGGTGGACGTGGAACTCGACGACCAGGTTCGCCGCCCACACCAGGCTCGCCAGGTCCTGCACGAGGACCTGCTCGGCCCGCTCGTCCTCCGAGCGCGGCACGCGCGCGGTCCTCACCCACCCGGGCGTGCCCGGCGGCGGATTCTTCGTGAAGAACCTCTCGCCCGCCACACCGTCCGGATAGCGCAGGAAGGAGACGGGCCGGTCGTGCAGGTGGGCGAGCAGCGCGCCCGCGACGGTGGCGTAGTAGTGGACCACCTCGCCCTTGGTGAACCCGGTCTCCGGATAGAGCACCTTGTCGAGGTTGCTGAGCGCGACCCGACGCCCCTCCACCTCTGTGATCGGCGTCATACGATGAGACTCCCACGAACCGGGCAACTGGTGCAGATGTTGCGACTAGTAGCAGACATGCGCGAAAGGGACTCCATCGTGCGATCCATTTGGAACGGGGCGATCTCCTTCGGGCTGGTCAGCATCCCGATCAAGCTGGTCAACGCCACCGAGAGCCACTCGATCTCCTTCCGCCAGATCCACGTCGCCGACGGCGGCCGGGTCCGCTACCGCAAGGTCTGCGAGCTCGACGGCGAGGAGCTCGCCGCCGACGAGATCGGCAAGGGCTACGAGGAGGTCGACGGCTCGATCATCCCGATCACGGACGACGACCTGGCCGGCCTGCCGCTGCCCACGGCGAAGACCATCGAGATCGTCTCCTTCGTGCCGGCCGAGGAGATCGACCCGCTCCAGATGGACGCCGCGTACTACCTGGCGGCCAGCGGCACCGCCGCCGCCAAGCCCTACACGCTGCTGCGCGAGGCGCTCAAGCGCAGCCGGCGGGTGGCGATCGCGAAGTTCGCCCTGCGCGGGCGGGAGCGGCTGGGGATGCTGCGGGTCGTGGACGACGTGATCGCCATGCACGGGCTGCTGTGGCCGGACGAGATCCGGGCGCCGGAAGGGGTGGCACCCGAGACGGACGTGACCGTACGGGAGGCCGAGCTCGACCTCGCGGACGCCCTGATGGCCACGCTCGGCGAGGTGGACCTGAACTCCATGCACGACGACTACCGGACCGCCGTCGAGGAGCTCATCGCGGCCAAGTCCTCCGGGGAGCGGCTGGAGCCGGCGGCCGCCGAGCCGCGCGGGCAGGTCATCGACCTCATGGCGGCGCTGGAGAAGAGCGTGCAGGCAGCCCGGGTGTCGCGCGGCGAGGCCGCCCCCGAAACGGTGGCGGAGGGGGCCGGGGGCGAGGGCGAGCCGGCCGAGGTCACGCCCATCCGGCGGGCCGCCGGCGGCGGTCGGGGCGCGACCGCCGCGGCGCCGAAGGCGGTGGGCGGCAAGAAGTCCACCGCGACGGCCGCGGGGGCGAAGCGCGCAGCGCCCAAGAAGGACGCGACGGCGAAGAAGACCGCCGCCGCGCGGGGCGGGTCGGGCGGGTCGGCGGCGAAGTCCACGTCCGCCAAGTCCGCGGCCACCAGGTCCGGGTCCGCGAAGTCGACGGCCGCGGCCGGGTCCGCCGCGGCGAAGAAGGCGTCGAAGTCGGCCGCCGGCGCCAAGACGGCCCGCACCGCAGCCGCGGCGGGCACGAAGAAGGCGGCCTCCTCGAAGACCGCCGCCCCGCGCAAGCGGACGTCCGCCTGACCGTCGCGCTCGCGTATGTCCCGCTGCCGCTACCTCACGCTCCCGCTACATCGTGCTGCTGCTGCCGCCGCCACTGCCGCTGCATCCCGCAGCCGCGCTGACGGGCCCCGAGTCCCGTCAAGCGGCTCCCCGTCAGGTGGCGAGGTGTCCGCGGCCCCAGTGGCGCTTGGAGGGCTGGCGCCGCGGCTCCTCGTGCACGGGCTCCATCATCTGGTCGGGGTGGGGGTCGGACGCCGACCGGCTACCGAAGTTCCCGTATCCCATCATTTCGTGGGGGCGCAGTCCGCCCTTGGGGAGCTCCACCTGCTCCCGCTCCTCCTGTACCTCCAGCATGGCTCCGCCGGGGGGCAGGTGCGGCTGGCTCTCCGGTGTGGGTGGTTCAGGCTCCCGGTCCCGTACCCGCATGCCCAGCCAGAAGGCCAAGAGCAGGAAGGCACTGACAACCACTCCCACAACGAAGAACGGCCATATGTCAGCGAAAGTTTCCATGTGGTAAGTATTGCCCCCCTTCACCCATTTACACCATTGGGGAGCGGCTTCGGCGCCACCGGACCAGACTGGAACCGCGCAGGCAACGGCCCGCGCGGCAGGACCCGGCAGCGAGGGAGGAACGGCCATGTCGAAGCGAGGCAACAAGCGGCGCGCCCGCAAGAAGCGCAAGGCGAACCACGGCAAGCGTCCCAACACCTGACCGCCGCACCACCGACCCACGGAGCATCACCGCATCACTGCACCACCCGCACGACCCGCGGCACCGCGCCCCGGGCGCACCCGCGACGAGACCCGCCCCGCCACCCGGGCGCGGGTCTCGTCGTACGTCGGCCCGCGCCCCGCTGGTCCGTACGGACGTCATCGCCCCGCCCCCGACCGCACCGCCGGGCGTGGCGACCCGGCGGCGGCCCCGGGGCCCGCTGGAGTGATCGGCATGTCGACACAACCCACGGGGCCCGGCCACGCCGGCACCACGACCGGCACCGGCGGCGGCCCCGGTGCCGACGACCGGCCCGACGCGCCGCCCGACCGCCGCCGCTGGTGGACCCTCGGCGTGATCGGTCTCGGCCAGCTGATGGTCACGCTCGACGCCACCATCGTGAACATCGCCCTGCCCTCCGCCCAGGCCGACCTCGGATTCTCCGACGCGCAGCGCCAGTGGGTGATCACCGCCTACGCCATGGCGTTCGGCAGCCTGCTGCTGCTCGGCGGCCGGCTCGCCGACCTGTTCGGCCACCGGCGCGCGTTCCTGGCCGGCCAGATCGGCTTCGCCACGGCCTCCGCCCTCGGCGGCGCGGCCGACAGCTTCCACGTCCTGGTCGCGGGCCGGGCGCTGCAGGGCGCGTGCGCCGCCCTGCTCGCGCCCGCCGCCCTCGCCCTGCTCACCACCACGTTCACCGAGCCCGCCGAACGCGCCCGGGCCTTCGGCGTGTTCGGGGCGCTGGCCGGCTCCGGCGGTGCCGTCGGCCTCCTGCTGGGCGGCGTCCTCACCCAGCACCTGGGCTGGCGCTCGACCATGTACGTCAACGTCCTGCTGGCCGCCCTCGCCGTCGGCCCGGGCCTGCTGCTGCTCAGCCGCAGGGCCCCCGCCCGGCGCCCCCACCTGGACCTGCCGGGCACGGCGCTCGCGTCCACCGGACTGTTCTGCCTGGTGCAGGGCTTCGCGAAGGCGGGGACGCACGGCTGGAGCTCCCGGAGCACGTACGGTTTCCTGCTCGCCGGCGCCGCCCTGATGGGGGTCTTCGTGTGGTGGCAGCGCCGGGCGCCGGAACCGCTGCTGCCGCTGCGCGTGCTGCTCGACCGGGTGCGCGGGGCGGCGCTGCTGGCGATGTTCGTGACGGCGGTCGGGATGTTCGGGGTCTTCCTCTTCCTCACGTACTACCTCCAGCAGATCCGCGGCTGGGGGCCCGCCCACACCGGCCTGGCCTTCATGCCCATGTCCGCCTCGATCCTGCTCAGCTCGATCGGGAGCAGCAGCTCGGCCTGCCGGTGGCTGCCCGCCCGGCCCCGTATCCCGCTGGGCATGCTGATGGCCGCCTGCGGGCTGCTCGGCATGACGCGGCTCGAGGTGGACAGCCCGTACGTCACGCACGTGGTCCCCTCGCTGGTGGTGATGGGCGCCGGCATGGGGCTGATCATGTCGACGTCGATGAACCTGGGGACCGCGGGAGTCGCGCCCCGGGACGCCGGAGTCGGTTCGGCCCTGGTCACCGCGGTGCGGCAGGTGGGGGGCTCGGTCGGAACCGCCCTGATGAGCACCCTGGCCGCCGGTGCGACGGCCACGTACCTGTACGAGCACGGCCGCGCGCGGGGCGGACCCGCCCGGTCGGAGGTGGTGGCGGACGCCGTCCTGCACGGCTACCACACGGGGTACGCGGTCGCGGCGGGCATCTTCGCGCTGGGGGCCGCGGTCACCCTGCACATGCTCCCGGCGGGGCTGGTGATGACCCCGCGGGGGCACGGGCGGGGGCCGGGGGGTCCGGGTGGACCCGGTGGTGCGGGTGGTCCGGGCGGTCCCGGCGCCAAGGGCGCCGGGGAGCCCGCGGGCCCCGGTGGCGCGAAGGGGTAGGCGGGCCCGAGCGGCCCGAAGGGCCCGGCGGACATCCGCCGGGCCCTTCGGTTTCCCTTACCCCTTACCCCTCACGCCGTCGGCACGGGGAGAGGCACCGACCGGTCCAGGTCGGACGGAGCTGACGCCCCGACGGAGCTGAGGCCCCGACGGAGCTGACGCCGGGACGGAGCTGACGCCGGGACGGAATCGACCGCCCGGCCGGAGCCGACCGCCCGGACCGGCGGCCGCTCAGGGGCAGTTGGCGACGGAGCTGCGCACCCGGTCACCCGTCGACGCGTGCTTCACCTTGCACGCGTCGGTGCCCAGTCCGCCGTCGACCTGTCCGTAGCCGGGGCCGATCGTCACGGCGGTGTCGGCCAGGCCGCGGATCCGGTCGTTGCCCGGGCCGCCCAGGACGACGCCGGCCGACTCCGTACCCACCGCGCGCGGCTCGACGGTGTCGTCGCCGCTGCCGCCGAGCACGCGCCCACCGAGGTCGACGGCGCCCGTGGTGATGAAGTCGTCGTCGTCGTTGCCGAAGACCTGGCCGCCGCCGCGCTCGTACGGGCCGGGCTGGCCCATGACGCTGCCCGTGGTGATCTTGTCGTTGCCGTGGTCGCCGTAGACGGCCGCGCCGTGCTCGGCCGTGCCGACGACGAGGGCGGTGATGATCGTGTCGTTGCCCGCGCCGCCGCGGACCGAGGAGTCGTCGTTCTGCGGGGCGAGGTTGTTGACCTGGAGGGTGTCGTCGCCGTCGCCGCCGAGCACCTGGGAGTCGATCAGCATCCCCTTGACGCGGATGTTGTCGTTGCCCTTGCCGCCGTAGATGATCACGTTCTTGACGTCGTTCTCGCACAGGATCGTGTCGGCGCCCTCGGTGCCGTAGACGTTCCCGGGAGGGGCCTCGACACCGTTGACGGTGCACCACTGCGAGGGCAGGCCGTCCGCGACGGCCGTGGTCGGGGCGGCGGCCAGGGAGGCGGCCATCACGACGGACGCGGCGACGGCATGCAGGCTGAGACGGACGGCTTGGTGTGCACGCGGCATGGAGACTCCCGTACGTGGGGTTGGGCTGGGCCCGGTCAGTCTGAACCGGACAAACCAGGACCTTGCGGGCGCCACACCGGCAATCGGCGCACACGTACTCCGTACGAAGGGTCGTACCCGGGTCCGTGTGCCCGCCGACCGGGGGACGCCGGGCCCTTCCGGCGTGCGCCAATCCGGTACTCCTGGACGGGCGGGGGCGGCGTACGGCCGGGCTGCGGGAACACATGGCGGCGTTGCAGCGACGACGCCGGGAGACCCGCCATGACCGAAGACCGGACCACCACCGCCCCAGCGCACCCCGAGCGCGACGGCCACCGGCCGGCGAACGTCGGCGGCTGCCCCGAGTCCCACGCCCACCCGCCCACCGGCCCGGACCGGACCACCGCGGCCCACCCGCCCGGCGGAGGCGGGGACCAGGTCCACACCTGGCCCCTCGACGACTTCGAGGCGCTGGACTTCGACCCGTTCCTCGCCGACCGGCTGCGCGACGCGCGGGCCGTCCGCATCCGGCTCCCGTTCGGCGAGGGCGACGCGTGGCTGATGTCCCGTTACGCCCACGTCAAGGCCGCCACCACCGACCCGCGCTTCAGCCGGTCCGAGCTGGTCGGCCGTACCGTGACGGCCTCCTCCCCGCACGCCATCGCCTCGCAGCAGGCCTCGCTCAACTACGCCGACCCGCCCCGCCTGAACAACATGCGCCGCGTGGTGGCCCGCGCCTTCACGGGCAAGGCCATGCAGCGGCTCCGGCCCCTGGCGCAGGCCACGGTGGACGGGCTGCTGGACGCGATGGAGCGCTCCGGCAAGCCCGCCGACCTGGTCGAGCACCTGCACGGGCCGTTCCCGCTCGCGGTGGTCAGCGACCTGCTCGGCATGCCGGCCGCGCTGCGCGCGGACATGGTGTCCTGGGCGAACATCGCCATGACCCCCGGCCTCGCGCCCAAGGCCAGCACCGACGCCCTGGCGACCGTCCGCGAGACCATCGTCAAACTGCTCGCGCTGCGCCGCGCCGAACCGGCCGACGACCTCGCGGGCGTACTCGTCGCCGCCACCGACGCGGGCGAGATCACCGAACCCGAGGCGATCTCCCTGGCCACCGCGATCCTGGTCAGCGGCACCCACGCGGTCCGCAACAACAGCGCGAACATGATCTACGCCCTGCTCACCCACCCCGAGCACCTGGCCCGGCTGCGCGCCGAACCCGACCTCATCCCGCAGGCCGTCGACGAGCTGCTCCGCTTCATCCCGCACCGCAGCGGCGTCGGCCTGCCCCGCATCGCCACCCAGGACGTCGAGATCGCCGGCGTCACCATCCGCGCCGGCGAGGCCGTCTACTCCTCCTACCTCGCCGCCAACCGCGACCCCGAGGTCTTCCCCGACCCCGACACCCTCGACTTCGACCGGGGCCCGATCGCCCACATGGCCTTCGGCAACGGCCCGCACCACTGCGTCGGCTCGATGCTGGCCCGCATGGAGTCCGAGCTCATGCTCAAGACCCTCCTCGACCGCTACCCCGACCTCGCCCTGGCGGTCCCCGCGGACACCCTCACCTGGCAACCCGGCGCCCTCATCCGCGGCCCGATCACCCTCCCCATCACCTGGTAACCACACCCCCGAACTCTCCAAGCCCCCGCCTCAACCCCCCACCCGAGGCGGGGTCTCGGCCTCACGGTCCGTCTGGCCTGGGCCGGGGTGCGGGCCCGCTGGTTCAACCCGCTTCAGCCGGCCTGCGCATTGTCATCCGTCCGTGAGTGGGCCATGAGACCGACGAGAGGCTGACATTGCAGACGCCACACTGCTCATCGGCCTTCATCGGGTAGCCAGAGTCCGGGGCCGATGCGGCGAAGTCGTTCGCGTCGGTCCTGGTAGCCGGGCATGGCCCGTTCGACCAGGCGCCAGAATTCCGAGCCGTGGTCTCCTCGCTGCAAATGGGCCAGTTCGTGCACGAGTACGTAGTCGATCAATGTGGGGGGCAGTTGCATCGTGGCCCAGTGGATGTTGAGGTGTCCGTCAAGAGAACAGGACCCCCACCGGTAGCCCAGCGGCCGTACCCGTAGGCCAGCCCACTCCGCCTCGCAGCCCATGCGGGACGTCCAGGGCTGTAGACGGCGCTTCAGCCAGGGTTCGCCCACCTCGCAGTACCAGCGAACCAGCTCCCTTGCGCCGCCGTCCTTCCCCAGCTCCAGGCGGCCACGTACGAGTCGAACCCGACTTCCCGGTTCGACGATCCGCAGCCGATAGGACCTGCCGAGGTAGGAGAAACCCTCTCCGGACACGTATTCCCGGGCGGGCATGGCCTCGCCGAGCTCCTGGCGCTCGGCGATCTTGCCGTACAGCCACGAGCGCTTGGCCTCGATCACTTTGATCAGTTCGACACGGGAAACCTGCGACGGAGCGACCGCGGAGACCGAGGCGTCGCGCTCGACGGTGAGCAGCACGCTTTTCCGGCGATCGCTGACGAACACGGAGACCTCAAGATCACCAACTTGCAACATCCCAGGGAAACCGCTCACGGCACCAGCATGCCAGCGTCAGCCACGGCGTATGCGCCCCCGGTTGTGCCTGATCACGTCCAGGAGCTTTCCGGCAAGCTGATCAAGCTGCTCGTAATCTCCCAGCTCTCGCTGGTAGAGGCTGCTGAAGATTCCGAGCCGCAGGTCTTCCTGATCCACTCGTTTCATCCAGAAGTCGCGGCGATGGATGGTCTGCGTCGCCATTTCGAGTATCTCTCGGGCCGCCTCGGCATAGCGCAACTCGTGTACGTCCTCGACGGAGGTGGCCAGCTCGCTCAGAATCAGTCCGTACAACCTGGTCTCCACCTCGCCGAGGCCGTGCGGGTTCTGCTGCGGATCCTCCGTTATCTCGGTGATCAGGCCGCGAAGGGCGAGCACCTGCTGGTCCCACTCGTCCTTCAGCTCGGTGATGATCCGATCGAGTCGCTCACTCAGCAATTGGTAGCGCGCCGGGTCCTCGCCGCGATGCACCGTGATGTGGTGCCGGATGGCGTGCTCCATCTCGCTGGCCTTCGCCCGGGAGCCGCCGGTCATTGCCTCGACGCGCTCGGCGAAATTCGATGAGGTCAGCGCGATCGGCGGCAGCTGCTGTTCGATACCGAGTGAGGTGATGTGCTCATCGATCAACACCCGGATCTTCGCTCCGTATGCTGCCGCGTCGAACTCGCCGTGGTCGATCCTGTAGCGCCGCGTCGCGGTCACCTTGATGACCACGAAACGCTTCAGATCCGAGAGGTAGGGCTTCGCTGCCGGATCGGGCAGCACGGTGTTGATGGTTTTGGCGAACCGGGTGAGCTCGACGTTGAACCGGTCCCGTTTCTCGGGTTCGACGAGCTCCTGCACACAGCGTTCGACGTCCTCTGGGTCGTGGAACATGCGCCGCAACCGCCGGTACTGGGGGTCCAGTTTGTTGATCTCGGCATGGGAGTTCCGCAGCACCTCTGCCACGTCAGCTCTGTCGTCGGTGTCGAAGTCCTCCGAAGCGAAGATCTGCAGAGCTTCCACCAGGTTCTGTGCGACGCCGCGGTAGTCGACAACCCAACCGCACTCCTTGTGGTCAGCGGTGCGGTTGACGCGCGCCACTGCCTGCAGCAGATCGTGCTCGGCCAGCTTCCGATCCAGATACATCACCTGCTCGATCGGGGCGTCGAATCCGGTGAGCAGCATGGACTTCACGATGATGAAGCCGATGTCGCTTTCGCCGAAGGGTCGGGTGAAACCCCCGATCCGGGCCTTCTGTTTGACCTCGTCGGTCCACTCGGCATATCGGTTCTCGTCCGCAGCGTCTCCTTTTGAGATCACCGGAACGAAGTCCATCCGCCTGAGCACGTCCAGATGGGCATGCGCCCTAACCAGCCGCGCCTGAGCAGGGCGCAGTTCCTCGGCCGGCCTGTCGAGTAGAGGCTCGGGGAGCTTCTCCACTGCAGCCACGAGCTCGTCCCGGGCGGCTGTGAGCGCCTCACGGTAACGCAGGGTTGAGTCCCGGTCGTCTGCCACCAACTGCGCCTTGAAGCCGTCTGCCAGCACCTTGTCCACGTAGTGCCGCAGCATGTGCTTGGCCTTGACGTCGATGAGCTGCTGCGCGCCAGAGACCCGTCCCTTGGTTGCCCAGCGCCGCTGGAGTTGTTCACGCTCCTCCTGGCTGAGGTCCTCGAACTCGTCCTCGAAGATCTCGTCCAGATCCTGCCCGTCTCGGACGGCTGCCTTGATCTTGATTCCCTCGTACAGGATCGGCACGATCACGCCGTCCTGCTCGGCCTCTCTGAGCCGGTACTTGTCGATGAACGGGCCGAACAGCTCGAGGCTCGTCTTGCGCTGCCCCTTGCGCGTCATGATCGGTGTTCCCGTGAAGCCGACCCTGGCCGCATTCGGCAGTGCCTCACTCAGGTTGGCACCCAGGGCGGCCGTGTGCGAACGGTGCGCCTCGTCGATCAGCACCAGGATCGACTCGTCACGGTTGACCTCACCCAGCCCGGTTCGAACGGTCACTCCCCGCCCGGCGGCTCCGCTGTCCTGGTTCTTCTGGATCATCACGAAGACCACGCCGGGACCGTGCCGGCCAAGGAGGGTCCGGGCGCGGGACGCCGACCTCGCCGTGTCGACCTTCTCACCGCTGAGCTGCATGGTGGCGCTGAGCTGGTCCTGCAATTGGGTGCGGTCGGTGACGACCACGACCTTGATGTCAGCCAGGTCGTCGAATGAGCGCAGTCGGCGGACCAGGAAGGTCATGGTGAGGCTTTTCCCCGACCCCTGGGTGTGCCAGACGATCCCGCCCCGCCGGTCGGCGTGTCCGTCCTGGCTACGGGTCTTTCCGGTCCGCAGTCGGTGGACGGTCTTCTCCACGGCGCGGAACTGCTGGTAGCGCGGGGCCACCTTGACAGTCCTGCCCTCGTCGGTGGTCATGAACGTCACGTAGTCGTACACGATCGCCAGCAGCGCGTCCGGACGGAACACCCCCGCTGCCAGAATTTCCTGTCGGCTCAGGCTGTCGGCGGATTTCCCCAGCCGGACGCTGAGTTCCTCCGCGCGCAATGGGTACGGGTCACGCCACGGCACGTAGTGTTCGTAGTCCGCGGTGAAGGTGCCGATCCGCGCATCCTCGCCGCTGGTGACGACGGTCAGTTGCACCGTGTGGAAGAGCTTCTGGTTTCCGGTACGGATCTCGCTCGGTACCTGCTCGGAGTACCGGCGAATCTGCCCGACTGCTTTGGCCAGGGTGCTGGTCCTTGGCTCTTTGCACTCGATGACGACCAACGGGATACCGTTCACGAACAGGACCAGGTCGGGCACGATCTGATGGTGTCCGCCGGGGACGTCCACCCGGAACTGACTGACCACGGTGAACCGGTTGTTCGATGGGTTGCGCCAGTCGACGAAGTGTGCCACTTGGCTCTTGCCGCCGTCCCAGTCGGGCCGACCCTCGACAGGCACTCCGTCGAGCAGCAGCCTGGTGGCCAGCTGATTGGCCTCGACTAGACCGGGGGCGGAGATCCTGGACAGAGCGCTGACCAACGAGTCGAGCTGTGTTCCATCCAGCCATTCAGCCCCATTTGGGTCACGGTTGATTTGGCGCAGGGCGTCCCGCAGTCGGTCCTCCAACAGAACCTCGTGAAAACTGCTCCTCCCAGAATCGCGTGGATCCCTCGGGAGAACCGCGTCCAGCGGAGCGCCTGCCAGGTGTTCCCAGCTCATCCCCCGGAGCTGCTCCACAAGAGGACGTTCCACCAATGAGTGTTCCAATCGATCCACTTACGAGTCCGCCCCCACTCCGTGAAATCCGTCTGACGTATGAAACTGCTTCACTCGGGCGCCTCTCAGGCCACGCGCCTGCGCCCCGTCAGCAAGTCCTCTATTACACCTTGCTTGAGCAGAGAGGACTTTCGCCTCTCCTCGTCGTGGCATTTGATCTCGTGCGTCAGCGCGTCGACGATCGTAATAACCCGGTCCTGCTCGTGCAGCTCAGGGACCTGCACGAGCAACTTCTGTACCGATGCGCCACTGACCTTGACCATGCTCTCGGAAGTCCCCTGAGAAATAGCCTGGATCTGTCGCCGAACGGCCGCGCTCCGCAGCACCAGTTCCAGGAACTTCGATCGGCATTCAGGCTTGGGCGTCAGACGCATCATGAGGTCGGGGTAGATGCAGGGTGTTCCGACGCTTCGGTAGATGCCGGCAAGGCCGACCAGATCCCTCGTGTTCGCGCGGCTCATCAACAGGTCGCCGTCGGTGAGCAGGGCGGCGGTGTTCCGTCCGGCCTGTCTGGGGACGTGCTTGAGTTGACGCGGCACGAATCCCGCATCGGTGAGACAGCCGAGGCCGAGTGCCTGGACCCCTGTCCATTCATCGGTCTCCTTCGGCGAGTATCCGTTCTTGGGGGAGTGGAGGAGCTGATCCCCCAGCCGGCTTTCGGCGACGGTCACTTCGGCCAGCAGCCCCTCGACCAGGCCCGCACGTCGCAACCTGAGCTTCTCTACGATCTGTCCCTGCCAGAGGATCCGTTCGTCGAGGGCGTCGAGCACGTCTGCGATCCGCTGCTGCTCCCGGCCTGGCGGAACGGCGAGCGGACAGCTCAGCAGGGCGCCATTGGCAAAATTGACCTGCGACTCGGCCATGCCGGTCGTCCGCTCGTCGAGGTAACGCTGAGAAGCGGGCAAGGAGAGCAGACCGGCGAGGACCTTTGGGATCACGCGCTTCGGATCCGGACGCAGAAGCACCATCTTGCCGGAGACGATGAGACGCGCCGGGGACCGGTCGACGTGGGCCACCACACCGACTCGGTGACGTGGCCCGGCCTTGGTCACTATGACGTCCTGACTCCTGACTTCGAGGCTGTGGTTTCCCCAGTACTCGCGGGGTAGCAGCTTGTGCGCCCGTGAATCCCAGCCGTCCCAGGTCACGGCGGTCGTCTTCAGCAGCCCCCACTCCCGATCGCCATGGATGTTCCGCTCTTCGCAGGTCGGGCTGGGGCCCGAGGCCGCATGGCTGACAAGATCCCGAACTGGATGAACCTCCCAGTCGGACGGAACGTCATGCGTCATATCCGAGCTCCTTCAGGTAGGAGTCCAGACGGCTGGCGGCCGCTTCACGTCGGGCTTCCAGCCCGCGTAGGGGCACCCCGTACTTGAGTGCCCAGGTGCGGAAGGTCGAGGTCATCAGACGGCGGGCGGCCGCGGTGCGGGAGCTGAGGCGAGCCGCGAGTTGCATGCTGAAGACGGTGAGGGCGAGATCACGGCGCTGGTCCGAGTCCAGGCCCATGGCCGCCACGCGCAGCCGAGGCATGAAGTCGCTCTCCAGAGTCCTCGCCTCTCTCCGCGAGGCAGCGACATCGGCCTTGAGCTGCTTCAGCTCGGAGGCCGGCAACTGTGGTTCCGCCGGCTCCTCCTCCTCGTCCTCGCCGTCGGCAGGCTTTGCGGTGGCTGCTTTGTACTGGGCGTTCAGCTCGGCGTACCTGGCCTCGGCCTCCTCCAGCTCTGCCAGGTAGTCCGGAATGAGCGCCGGGACGACGCGATGCTCGCGAGCCTTACGTTTCTCCGTGGCAATCTTTTGTTTGTCCCAGTACGAGGCCTCCTCCTCGTCCAACGCGAACGCCGACTCGATCGTCGTGATCCAGCCTTCGACAACGCCCTCGAATCCACGCTGGGCGAGTGTCTTGATGTCGTACTGCGTTTCGCCCCACCAGGCAGCCACGACCCCCGCGAGTTCGAATCGGTCGAGTGTTCCCAGCGAGAGTAGATCGGTTACGAACGAATCGAGCAGCTCGGCCCGAATTTCCATCACCCTGCGAGATTCGGGCAGCGCGACGAACTGCTTGCTGTGCCGCGCCCACCACCGGGCGAACGCCTCCTGTAGCCGCGCTTCCGCGGGCTCGGCGAGCTCCGGAAGCCGCTCCGCAGTCATCTCGCGACCTTCGGGCAGGAAATCGTAGTACTGGGGGTCCCTCTCCGAGAACAGGGTCGCGGGGTCGATGTCGAACACACGGTAAAGTTCTGCCTTGGCGCTCACCTCCCCCCTGGGAATGCCGCCGTGCAGATGGGCGCGGACGTCCTGGGGCTCAGGCGGCGGACTGTTGTCGACATAACGCCGAATGTTCAGGTTGAAATCGTTCTCCTGCAGCTCTGCGATGTCCACGACGCGCGCGAACCCGGGGATGTCGCGGTATTCGCGGTAGGCGGATACGATTTTCTCGGCGTGTTGCGCGTCGAGCTTGTTCTGTGCCTTTCCTGCAGTGAACTCCCGATCGGCGTTAATGAAAAGCACCTTGTTGTGTCGATCTTCGGGTCGACGCTGCGTGCCACGAAGGATCAGGACGCACGCAGGAATTCCGGTGCCGTAGAAGAGGTTGGGAGGCAGGCCGATGACGGCGTCCAGCCGGCCGGCGTTGATGATGCCCTCGCGGATCTCCTTCTCTTTACCGGCGCGGAACAGTACGCCGTGCGGCATCACTGTGGCACCGATGCCGTCGGGGGCCAGTACGGCGAGGACATGCTGGGCGAACATCAGGTCCGCCTTCTTCCCGGTCTCGGGTGCGAAGCCGTAGGTGAAACGCTCGGAGTGCTCCATACCCTCGAGGGAGTAGTTCTGCGAGAAGGGGGGGTTGGTGAGCACACGATGAAAGCGCATCAGCTCGCCATCCTCCTTGTGGAGGGGGTTGGCGAGGGTGTCGTCGTTCTCCAGGTCTGCGTTGAGCACACCGTGGAGAATCATGTTCATCTTGGAGATGGCCCAGGTGCCGCCGTTGTACTCCTGCCCGGCCAGGGTCAGATCCCGGTGGTCCTGGCCGCGCTCCTCGATGTACTCCTTGGCGTGGATGAGCATGCCGCCCGAGCCCGAGCAAGGGTCGTAGATGCGCATGCCGGGTTCCGGCCTGACGAGTCGAACCATCATTCGGACAACCTCGCGAGGGGTGTAGAACTCCCCGCCCTTCTTACCGGCCGAGTCGGCGAACTCGCCGATCAGGTACTCGTACGCGGCGCCGAGCAGGTCAGGAAACTCGAAGTCGTCATTGCGCAGTCGGTAGCGGTCGAAGTGGTCGATGAGCTGTTGCAGGCGCCTGTCGGGGATGGTCGACTGACCGACCTTGCGGGTGAAGTCGATGTGCTCGAGAACGCCTTCAAGCGCGGCGGAGTTGGCCAGCTCGAGCTCGTTCAACGCCTTGTTGAGAAGACTGCCCGCACCGCCCTTACGGGAGTTGTCCTTGATGTACTGCCAACGGGCCTTCTCGGGCACATAGAAACTCTCGCCATGGTAGAAGTTGGGCGCCTCGGACATCCGGTCGGCCTCTGGCTGCGGTTTACCCTGCGTCACCCACTTGTCCAGCAGCTGCTCGCGTACCACGTCGAACTGGTCGGAGGCCCGCTTCAGGAAGAGCATCCCGAAGATGTACTCCTTGAACTCGGAGGCATCCATCTTGCCGCGGAGGATGTCCGCAGCACCAAAGAGATGCCTTTCAAGTTGCGGCAACGTGAGCTTTCCCACTCGTGGCCTCTCCCCTTGATTGATCTTTCACGGCCCGTGAAGAGTGTCGCAGGTCAGGCGCGCTGTCCGCAGGAGTGATGGGGAACAGGTGCTGCAGCAGTGGCCGCGGGGATCCGAAGCGTTCCCACGATCCACGGACAGTCTTGGCCGCACGACGGGGTCAGGGTGAACAGCGTCCCCTCCGTCACAGGCCGACGTCACCCGGCGTCGCGGCCCTCGCCCACGTCGACGAAGCCCCGGACGCCAGAGGGGGCGCAACACGTACATGCCGTGGCAGGGCACAGCCTGGTAGAGGGCCTTTTAGGCCAGACCGTCGGCTTGGCTCGCCTGCCCCAGCGAGCTCGCCTACTGCCCCTCATGCTGCGTGGCCCCGTAGGCGCGGCTTCCGCTGCCACTCCACCCAGGTTCCGCAGCTTCGCTACCACCGTCGGGGCCCTCTACTGGGGGGAGAGGCAGGCAGCCTTCAAGCCGCCGAACACGTAGCCGCGTGTCTGGCGCTCCGGCTCAACGTCCTGACTCCGCAGCCTCGAAGGAGTGGTATGAGGTCGACGGATGTGTGTGGTCGATCCGCGTGACGGCGTCAGTGATATCATCCGCGAGCTCGCGGTCGTCCGGACCGGGGAAGACGAGGCCCTCCGGCCTAGTGAGCCTGAGTCAGAGATTCGTCGTTAGTCGGGTATGAGTCGTCCGGGTCCGAAGATTCCTCCGTTGTTGCTCACTGATGCCCAGCGAGCGGTGCTGCAGGACTGGTTGCGACGCCGGACGACGGCCCAGGCTTTGGCTCAGCGGTCGCGGATCGTGCTGGAGTGCGCCGAGGGCCACTCGATCATGGAGGTGTCGCGTCGGCTGCGGATCGCTCCGGACACGGTCCGCACCTGGCGACGTCGCTTCATCGAGCGGGGGCTGGACGGCCTGTGTGACGACCCGAGGCCCGGCGTCCCGAGGAAGATCACTGATGCCGATGTCGAGCGGGTCATCGTCAAGACGCTCGAGGAGACACCGAAGAACGCGACCCACTGGTCGACCAGATCGATGGCCGCGGCCACGGGAATGTCGCAGTCGACGGTCTCGCGGATCTGGCGGGCGTTCGCGCTTGCCCCGCACCGGTCACAGACGCTCAAGCTGTCCACGGATCCACTGTTCATCGACAAGGTCCGCGACGTCGTCGGCCTCTATCTCGACCCGCCGGAGAAGGCCCTGGTGCTCTGCGTGGATGAGAAGTCGCAGATCCAGGCCCTGGACCGGTCCCAGCCGGTCTTGCCGATGATGCCTGGTGTTCCCGAGCGCCGCAGCCACGACTACGTCCGGGCCGGCACCACCACCCTCTTCGCGGCCCTCGAGGTCGCCACCGGCAAGGTCATCCGATCCCTTCACCGCCGCCACCGGGCGGCGGAGTTCAAGAAGTTCCTCACGAAGCTCGACAAGGAAGTCCCGGCCGATCTCCCGGTTCATCTGATCCTGGACAACTACGCGACCCACAAGACGTCCGATATCAAGAAGTGGCTGCTGGCGCATCCGCGGTTTCACCTGCACTTCACGCCGACCAGCGCGTCCTGGCTGAACCTGGTCGAGCGGTGGTTCGCCGAGCTGACCCAGAAAAAGCTCAAGCGTGGCGCCCACCGCTCCGTCCAGGCCCTCGAGCGCGACATCCGGGCCTGGCTGGCCGACTGGAACGAGCACCCCAGACCGTTCGTCTGGACGAAGACAGCCGACGAGATCCTCGACAAAGTCGCCGCCTACTGCCACCGAATCTCTGACTCAGGTCACTAGTAGGGCTTTGTTAGCTGGTCTTGTCACGTCGGGTGTCTGGTAGTTCGCTGGCTGTATGAGGGCTGGGGAGCTTGCTGCGGTGCGGGGTGGGTTGGAGGAGTTCACCTCCGAGGTGTTCGCGCCGTTGGTGCGGCGGGATCAGCGGGCCAAGGGCTCGCTGTATCTGCGGGGACTACTGCTGGATGGCCGCAGGAAGTCGATGCAGCCGATGGCCGAACGGCTCGGTGTCGATCACCAGCAGTTGCAGCAGTTCATGACGTCCTCGACCTGGCCGGTCGACCGGGTGCGGGCGAGGCTGGCCTGGCGGGCGGTGGCCGCGGTGCGGCCGCAGGTGTGGGTGGTGGACGACACCGGGTTCCCCAAGGACGGCCGATCTTCGCCCGGGGTGGCTCGGCAGTACTCCGGCACCCTGGGCAAGGTCGGCAACTGCCAGATCGGCGTCTCCGTCCACGTCGCGTCCGACACCTCCTAGTGCCCGTTGTCCTGGCGTCTGTTCCTGCCTGCGGCCTGGGACGGTCCGCAAGCCGAGGCCCGCAGGCGGGCCTGCCGGATCCCCGACACCGTGCACCACCGACCCAAGTGGCAGCTCGCCCTGGACATGCTCGACGAACTCGCAGGGATCGGGCTGCGGCCTGCCGTGGTGGTCGCGGACACCGGTTACGGAGCGAACGCCGACTTCCGCCACGGCCTGGAAGACCGCGGCCTGGCCTACGTCTTGGGGCGGGCGGTCCTCGACTCGCTGAGGATCAAGCTGGACGGGACCGCCGCGGCTGCCGAGACCGTACGGCGGAAGCGGCGCACGCTGGTGAACGCCCTGCTCTACGCCGTCGACCTCGGTGAGTTCCGGGAGAGCCCGCTCGCGGCCGTCCGGTGGCAGAAGCCCAAGGTCTCCAACGAGGTGGATCCCCGGGTGGTGGCCAACCCGGAGCAGGCCCGTTCGCTGCTGCACGCGGTCTCGTACGTCGGCGGCTACCGTCGGGCCCGCGGCCGGCGCCTGGTGGGCCTCTTCGCCGGGATGTACTTCGGGGGCTTCCGGCCGGCCGAAGCCGTCGGGCTGTCCGAGCCTGACCTGACCCTCCCGGACTCGGGCTGGGGCACGGCACTGCTGCACCGGACCCGGCCCAGCGTTGGGAAGCAGTGGACCGACTCGGGGCAGAGCCACGACGACCGCGGCCTGAAGAACCGGCCCACGGAAGACGTCCGCCGGGTGCCGATCCCGCCCCAGCTCGTGTCCATCCTCCTCGAGCACCTGGACACCTTCGGCACGGCAGCGGACGGCCGGCTGTTCGCCAGTGAGGGCGGGGGAGTGGTGTCCTCCTCCATGTACTACCGGGCCTGGCAGGAAGCCAGGCTCCTCGCCCTGCCACCCGCCGTCGCGGCCACGCCGCTCGCCCACCGGCCGTACGACCTCCGGCACTCGGCGCTCTCCACCTGGCTCAATGCGGGCGTCGACCCGACCGAGGTCGCCGAGCGTGCCGGCAACAGCGTGGAGGTGCTGCTGAGTCGGTACGCGAAGTGCCTGGACGGTCGGCAGGAGGTGGCGAACCGCCGGATCGAGGACCTGCTGCGCGAGTACGAGTGAGCGTCGAGTGAGCGGGAAGTGATCTTGCGGCCGTGGCGCTGCCGAGGCCCCTGGGACGTGTCCTGGGGGCCTTCTCGTTTCCCCGGGCTGACCTGGGCCGATGGGCCAAGATCCTGTCCACGAATAGTCCACAGGGTCTGGCATAGGGCTGCCCACGGCGGCAGTTGGCCGCACATGCAAGAAGACCCCGTCCACGGCATCTCTGCTGGTGGCGGGGTCTTTAGGCACTTCCTGCGAAGTGCCCCCGGCAGGATTCGAACCTGCGCACACGGCTCCGGAGGCCGTTGCTCTATCCCCTGAGCTACGGGGGCGGGGTGTCGTCTCTCGGCGACGGACAGAACACTACCAGCTTCGGAGGGGTGATCAGGAACGGGTTTCGCAGGTCCGCGGGAGGTGGGTCGCCCGCACGGGGTGGAAGTGGGGAAAACCCGGACGCGGAGACCGGGGCGCACCTACTCTCGAGTTGTGCCAGGCGTGTCGGGCCGGGTGCTTGTTGTCGACGACAACAAGGTCATCCGGCAGCTGATCAAGGTCAATCTCGAGCTGGAGGGCTTCGAGGTCGTGACCGCGAGCGATGGTGCCGAGTGCCTGGACGTGGTGCACGAGGTGTGCCCCGACGTGGTGACCATGGACGTGGTCATGCCACGGCTGGACGGGCTCAACGCCGCCGCCCGGTTGCGGTCGGACCCGCGGACGCGGCACCTGCCCGTGGCCATCGTGAGCGCGTGTACGCAGTACGAGGTGGAGACCGGGCTACTGGCGGGAGTGGACGCGTTCCTCGCCAAGCCCTTCGAGCCGGCCGACCTGGTGGCGGTCGTGCGGCGGCTGATCGAGGAGCAGGGCGGCGGGCGGGACGAGGTCGCCGACGATCCGTCCGCGGGGGCGGGCACTCGTCAGGGGTGAAGCCGCCTCGGGTGTGAGTGGTCGCGGTCGCGGTCTCAACGTTGCGGTTCCGATCGTGGGTCGCGGTCCTGGTTGTGGCCTTGGTGGTGGGCTCGTCTTCCGGTTCGCTTTCTCCTTTTGCTGGTGTGGGTGCGGCGCCGGTTCCCACATGCCGAAACTGGTTCGCGGAAGGACCCCCCTCCTCCCATACGCTTGTCCCGTGACCCCCGCCGACCTCTCCCGCACCGTCGTGCGCGCCGTGCGCCACGCCGTCGAGCGGCGCGAGCTGCCCCGGGAGGCCGCCGTCGGGAAGGTGCTGGAGAGGGTGGTCGTCCAGCCGACCCGGCCCGGGGGAGTGGGGGACTACGCCACTCCGGTCGCGTTCGGTCTCGCCAAGGCCCTCGGGGGTGGTCCCGGGCCCCGGGACGTCGCTGAGGTGCTGGCCCGGTGGCTGGGGCGGGAGCCCGGCATCAGCAGCGTGGCCGTCACCGGGGGCGGGTTCCTCAACTTCTTCCTGGCCCCCGACGCCGGGCTCGTCGACGCCGTGCGTGACGCCGGCCCCCGCTACGGGTACGGGGACACCCTCGCCGGGCGGCGGGTGCCCGTACCGCAGGGGCCCGAGCCGCGGGCCCGGATGTACGGGGAGGCCGTCGCGGCGCTCGTACGGGCGCAGGGCGGCGAGCCGGAGGCCGGGGGCCCGGCGCCGGCCCCGCTGCGACGCGGCGACCGCGACGCGGCGGACCGGTTCGGGGGCGGGGCCGTGCGCTGGGCCGTTCTCGACACCCCCGCGGGCGAGACCCCCGACTTTCACGCGGTGCTGCTGCGCCAGCACGAGGACAACCCCTTCTTCAGGGTGCGGTACGCCCACGCGCGGGCTCGCACCCTGCTGCGGAACGCCGCCGACCTGGGCTTCCGGCCCACCGACGGATTCGAGTCCGATTCCGACGCCGGCCGCGCCGTCGCTGCCGTCGCCGGTGAGACCGCCGTCACCAGCACCGCCGCCGATGACGCCGGCACCCCCGCCCCCACCCTCCCGGACCCCGCGCTCACCCGCGCCCTCGCCGAGTACCCGCTCGTGCTGGAGGCGGCCGCGCATCACCGCGCCCCCGACCGGCTGACCAGGCATCTCGTCACCCTCGCCGATGCCCTGCTCGACGCCCAGCACGACGTACTGCCCCGCGGAGACGAGAAACCCTCGGTCGCCCACCGCTCCCGGCTCGCCCTCGCCGAAGCCGCCGGGACGGTGCTCGCGGGCGGCCTGTCCCTGCTCGGCCTCGATGCCCCAGAGTTTCTGTAGAGGAAGTACGAGATCATGAGCCGTTCCGCGCACCCCGCAGGGCCCCGCCACGGAGACGTCCTGCCGGAGAGCCACTACACCGCCCCGCCCGCCGACCTCAACGCCCTCGACGAGAAGGTCTGGTCGCGCACGGTACGCCGGGGCGACGACGGCGTCGTCACCGTCGCCGGACTCGAAGTGACCAAGCTGGCCGAGGAGTTCGGGACCCCCGCCTACTTCCTCGACGAGACCGACTTCCGCGAGCGCTGCCGCGCCTGGGCGCACGCCTTCGGCTCGGACGCCGACGTCTTCTACGCCGGAAAGGCCTTCCTCTCCAAGGCCGTTGTGCGCTGGCTGAAGGAGGAGGGGCTCAACCTCGACGTCTGCTCGGCGGGCGAGCTGAGCACCGCGCTGGCCGCCGAGATGCCGGCCGACCGGATCGCGTACCACGGCAACAACAAGTCCGTCCCCGAGATCCGCCGCGCCATCGAGGCGGGGGTCGGCCGGATCGTGCTCGACTCCTTCCAGGAGATCGCCCGGGTCGCGCACGTGGCCCGGGAGCTCGGCGTCCGCCAGCGCGTCCAGATCCGCGTCACCGTGGGCGTCGAGGCGCACACCCACGAGTTCATCGCCACCGCGCACGAGGACCAGAAGTTCGGCATCGCGGTCGCCGACGGGCAGGCCGCCGAGGCCGTCCGCCGTGCCCTGGGCCACGACAGCCTCGAGCTGATCGGCGTCCACTCGCACATCGGCTCGCAGATCTTCGACACCGCCGGCTTCGAGGTCTCCGCCCGCCGCGTCGTCCAGCTGCTCGCCGCGGTCCGCGACGAGCACGGCGTCGAGCTGCCCGAGATCGACCTCGGTGGCGGCCTCGGCATCGCGTACACGTCCGAGGACGACCCGCGCGAGCCGCACGAGATCGCCAAGTCGCTCCGCGAGATCGTCACCCGTGAGTGTGAGTCCGCCGGACTGGCCGTGCCGCGCATCTCCGTCGAGCCGGGCCGCGCCATCGTCGGCCCCACGGCCTTCACCCTCTACGAGGTCGGCACGATCAAGCCGCTGGAGGGCCTGCGCACGTACGTGAGCGTCGACGGCGGCATGTCGGACAACATCCGCACCGCCCTCTACGACGCCGAGTACAGCGTCGCCCTGGTCTCCCGCACCTCCGACGCCGAGCCCATGCTCTCCCGCGTGGTCGGCAAGCACTGCGAGAGCGGTGACATCGTCGTGCGCGACGCGTTCCTGCCGGCCGACCTGGCGCCGGGCGACCTGGTGGCCGTACCGGCGACCGGGGCGTACTGCCGCTCGATGGCGAGCAACTACAACCACGCGCTGCGACCGCCCGTGGTCGCGGTCCGCGACGGGGC
This sequence comes from Streptomyces sp. NPDC093225, assembly GCF_044753805.1. Taxonomy (NCBI): domain Bacteria; kingdom Bacillati; phylum Actinomycetota; class Actinomycetes; order Kitasatosporales; family Streptomycetaceae; genus Streptomyces; species Streptomyces sp. NPDC093225. Next base: position 54,714 of record NZ_JBIVNX010000036.1, on the reverse strand, counting down.
CGCGCGTGTGATCGTCCGGCGCGAGACGGAGGAGGATCTCCTGCGACTCGACCTCGGATGAGGTTGGATTTTCCGGGGAAGGCCCCCGGGGGACCGAGATGGACGTCTCGGACTCTGGACAAGGGATGGAAAGTCCTGTCCAGTGCGTGAGACTGGTTCGGACCGTGCTTGCACCGGCAAGCCGGATTGTTGACGAAAGGCGTAGGTCGTGATGATGCGTACGCGTCCGCTGAAGGTGGCGCTGCTGGGCTGTGGTGTGGTCGGCTCAGAGGTGGCGCGCATCATGACGACGCACGCCGACGACCTCGCCGCGCGCATCGGCGCCCCGGTCGAGCTCGCCGGCGTGGCGGTCCGCCGCCCCTCGAAGGTCCGCGAGGGCATCGACCCGTCGCTGATCACCACCGACGCGACCGCGCTGGTCAAACGCGGGGACATCGACGTCATCGTCGAGGTCATCGGCGGCATCGAGCCGGCCCGCACCCTGATCACCACCGCGTTCGAGCACGGCGCCTCGGTGGTCTCCGCCAACAAGGCGCTGCTCGCCCAGGACGGCGAGACCCTGCACGCCGCCGCCGAGCAGCACGGGCGGGACCTCTACTACGAGGCCGCCGTGGCCGGCGCCATCCCGCTGATCCGCCCGCTGCGCGAGTCCCTCGCCGGCGACAAGATCAACCGGGTGATGGGCATCGTCAACGGCACGACGAACTTCATCCTCGACAAGATGGACTCCACCGGCGCCGGCTACTCCGAGGCGCTCGACGAGGCCACCGCCCTCGGGTACGCCGAGGCCGACCCGACCGCCGACGTCGAGGGCTACGACGCGGCCGCCAAGGCCGCGATCCTGGCCGGCATCGCCTTCCACACCCGGGTCCGCCTCGACGACGTCTACCGCGAGGGCATGACCGAGGTCACCGCCTCCGACTTCGCCTCGGCCAAGCGGATGGGCTGCACCATCAAGCTGCTCGCCATCTGCGAGCGGGCCGCCGACGGCGAGTCCGTCACGGCCCGCGTCCACCCGGCGATGATCCCGCTCAGCCACCCGCTGGCCTCCGTCCGCGAGGCCTACAACGCGGTGTTCGTCGAGGCCGAGGCGGCCGGCCGGCTGATGTTCTACGGACCCGGCGCGGGCGGTTCGCCGACCGCCTCCGCCGTCCTGGGCGACCTGGTCGCCGTCTGCCGCAACAAGCTCGCCGAGGCAACGGGGCCGGGCGAGTCGGCGTACACCCAGCTGCCGGTCAGCCCGATGGGCGAGGTCGTCACCCGCTACCACATCAGCCTCGATGTGGCGGACAAGCCGGGTGTCCTCGCCCAGGTGGCCACGGTCTTCGCCGAGCACGGCGTGTCCATCGACACCGTCCGCCAGCAGGGCAAGGACGGCGAGGCCTCCCTCGTCGTCGTCACCCACCGCGCGCCCGACGCCGCCCTCTCCGGCACCGTCGAGGCACTGCGCAAGCTCGACACCGTGCGCGGTGTCGCCAGCATCATGCGTGTTGAAGGGGAGTAAAGGACCCATGAGCAGCAATCGCACCCACCAGTGGCGGGGCATCATCGAGGAGTACCGGGACCGGCTTCCGGTCACGGCCACGACTCCCGTGGTGACGCTCCGCGAGGGTGGCACCCCGCTCGTACCGGCCCAGGTCCTCTCCGAGCGCACGGGCTGCGAGGTGCACCTCAAGGTCGAGGGCGCGAATCCCACCGGGTCCTTCAAGGACCGCGGCATGACCATGGCCATCACCCGGGCCAAGGAGGAGGGCGCCAAGGCGGTCATCTGCGCCTCCACCGGCAACACCTCCGCCTCGGCCGCCGCCTACGCGGTGCGCGCGGGCATGGTCTCGGCCGTGCTCGTGCCGCAGGGCAAGATCGCCCTGGGCAAGATGGGTCAGGCGCTGGTGCACGGCGCGAAGATCCTCCAGGTGGACGGCAACTTCGACGACTGCCTCACGCTCGCGCGCCGGCTGTCCGACAACTACCCGGTCGCACTGGTCAATTCCGTCAACCCGGTGCGCATCGAGGGTCAGAAGACCGCCGCGTTCGAGATCGTCGACGCGCTCGGTGACGCCCCCGACATCCACGTCCTGCCGGTGGGCAACGCGGGCAACATCACCGCGTACTGGCGGGGCTTCAAGGAGTACGCGGCCGACGGCCTGGCCACGCACACCCCCCGGATCTGGGGCTTCCAGGCCTCCGGTTCGGCGCCCATCGTGCGCGGCGAGCCGGTCAAGGAGCCGCACACCATCGCCACCGCGATCCGCATCGGCAACCCGGCCTCCTGGGAGTACGCCCTCGCGGCCCGCGACGAGTCCGGCGGCTTCATCGACGAGGTGACCGACCGTCAGATCCTGGCAGCCTACCGGCTGTTGGCCTCGCAGGAGGGCGTGTTCGTGGAGCCCGCCTCCGCCGCGTCCGTGGCCGGCCTGCTCAAGGCCGCCGAGCAGGGCAAGGTCGACCCGGGCCAGAAGATCGTGTGCACCGTCACCGGCAACGGCCTGAAGGACCCCGACTGGGCGATCGCCGGCGCTCCGCAGCCCGTCACCGTTCCGGTGGACGCCGAGGCCGCCGCGGTCCGGCTCGGCCTGGTCTGACGTAGGCCCCTCCCGACCGCCACGGGGCCCGCAGCGGGCCCCGCGGCGGTCGGGAACCGGTCGAGGGCGGCCGCAGGGCCGGTCGCCGACCGCCCCCGCACGACCGCCCCGCGGCCGGAGCGGAACGCCGCACAACGCCCCACGGGCCGACAAAGGGGCGGAGGGGGGTCCGCGACACGCATCGTGCGCCTCCCGTGCGCCCTATGTCGCGACAGAACCTTCCTTCGATAGGCTGTACTTACATCCGCCCACTCGCATATGCCTGCGGTGTTGCCCCCGAGGCCTTCGGATGTCGTACGTGTTCAAGTACATTCACCGCGAACATCTCGCACAGTCACAAGGAGTGTCATCGAGCGATGGCCGGTCCAGCGTTCCGCGCCGCCGCCGTACGGGTGCGCGTCCCCGCCTCCAGCGCCAACCTCGGCCCGGGCTTCGACGCCCTCGGCCTGGCCCTGGGGCTCTACGACGACGTGGTCGTCCGGGTGGCCGACTCCGGGCTGAACATCGACATCGCGGGCGAGGGCGCCGACACTCTGCCCCGTGACGAGAGCCACCTGCTCGTACGCTCCATGCGCACGGCCTTCGACCTGCTGGGCGGGCAGCCCCGGGGCCTGGAGGTCGTGTGCGCCAACCGCATCCCGCACGGCCGCGGCCTCGGCTCCTCCTCGGCCGCCATCTGCGCCGGCATCGTCGCCGCGCGGGCCGTGACCATAGGCGGCGACGCGAAGCTCGACGACGCCGCGCTGCTGGAGCTGGCCACCGAGATCGAGGGCCACCCCGACAACGTCGCGGCCTGCCTCCTCGGCGGGTTCACCCTCGCCTGGATGGAGGGCGGCTCCGCCCGCGCCATCAGGATGGACCCCGCCGATTCCGTCGTTCCGGTGGTCTTCGTACCCTCGAAGCCCGTGCTGACGGAGACCGCCCGCGGCCTGCTGCCGCGCACCGTCCCGCACGTCGACGCCGCCGTCAACGCCGGCCGCGCCGCGCTGCTCGTCGAGGCCCTGACCAGGCGCCCCGAGCTGCTGCTGCCGGCCACCGAGGACCGGCTGCACCAGGAGTACCGCCAGCCCGCGATGCCCGACAGCGTGGCGCTGGTCAACCGGCTGCGGGCGGACGGGGTCCCCGCGGTCATCTCCGGCGCGGGCCCCACGGTCCTCGCGCTGGCCGAGAACGGCACGGCCGACAAGGTCGCACTGCTCGCGGGCGAGGGGTGGGCCGCCAACCGGCTGGCCCTCGACGCCGCAGGTGCGAGCGTGCTGCCGCTCGCGGGCTAGGTCCTGCTGGTACCGCCTTGTCGGAAGGGCGCGATTGCCGGTGAGTGAGAGGGGGAATGTCTGTTGGATCCGGTAGTGTTAATCTCAAGTACGCATCCGAAGCCGTCGTGGCTCGGTGCTCAGTGTCCCCATCCGGGACCACCTTTCTTCCGGGAGCCTCCCCGACTGCTCTGACCAATGCCAGGCAGTTCCGAGCACGCTCCGGAATCGGCGTGACATTCCCACGCTTTGCAGCTGGGGTCTTCTCGCCGGAACCCATGTACTGATTTCTTCCGCCGTACCTCTATCGGCGGACCACCGCCCCGGCACGGTCCACACATCAGGGACCGCGGCCGGACAGCACAACCGGTCGCCGAGCCAGACAGGCCGACGTCCGCTCCAGGGAAGGACCCTTCGTGAGCGACACCACCGATCTGATGGGCGCTGCCGACACCAGTGTCGAGACCAGCGCGCCCGCGGGTGCTGCCACCCCCAAGCGCCGCCGCGCTGGCACCGGCCTCGAGGGCATGGTTCTGGCCGAGCTGCAGCAGGTCGCATCGGGCCTCGGTATCCGCGGCACCGCGCGCATGCGCAAGAGCCAGCTGATCGAGGTCATCAAGGAGGCGCAGGCCGGTGGCGGCGCTGCCGCCCCCGCCAAGAGCGCCGACGCCGCCGAGGCCAAGCCGAAGCGCCGTACGACGGCCAAGGCCGTCAAGGCCGACGCCGCCGCCGAGGCCCCGGCCGCCCAGCAGCAGATCGACATCCCGGGCCAGCCCGCGTCCGACGACGCCCCGGCCGGCGAGCGCCGCCGCCGGCGCGCCACCGCGGCCGCCGGCAGCCCGTCCGCCGCCGAGGCCCCGGCCGCCGCCCCCGCGCAGGCCGAGGCCAAGACGGAGGCCCGTACCGAGGCCCGTGCGGACGAGGCCAAGGCCGAGGCCGCCACCGCCGTCTCCGCCCCGGCGGAGAGCACCGAGGGCCGGAGCCGCCGCGACCGCCGTGAGCGCGGCGAGCGGGGCGAGCGGGGCGAGCGGGGCGAGCGCGGCGAGCGCGGCCGTGACCGCCGTGAGCGCGGCAAGGGCGAGGAGCAGGCCGGCGGCCAGCAGGGCCAGGGCCAGGGCCAGGGCCAGGGCCAGGCCGGCCAGCGCCAGCAGCAGGGCGGCGGCCGCGGCCAGCAGCAGCAGGGGCCGCAGGACGACTTCGACGACGAGGGCGGCCGTCGCGGCCGGCGCGGCCGCTACCGCGACCGCCGTGGCCGTCGTGGTCGCGACGAGTTCGGCGCGAACGAGCCGCAGGTCGCCGACGACGACGTGCTGATCCCGGTCGCGGGCATCCTCGACATCCTCGACAACTACGCGTTCATCCGGACCTCCGGCTACCTCCCCGGCCCGAACGACGTGTACGTCTCCCTCGCCCAGGTCCGCAAGAGCGGCCTGCGCAAGGGCGACCACGTCACGGGTGCCGTGCGCCAGCCGAAGGAGGGCGAGCGCCGCGAGAAGTTCAACGCGCTGGTGCGCCTCGACTCGGTCAACGGCATGGCGCCGGAGTCCGGCCGCGGCCGCCCCGAGTTCAACAAGCTCACCCCGCTGTACCCGCAGGACCGGCTCCGCCTGGAGACCGACCCGGGCGTGCTGACCACCCGCATCATCGACCTCGTGTCGCCGATCGGTAAGGGCCAGCGCGGTCTGATCGTGGCCCCGCCGAAGACCGGTAAGACCATGATCATGCAGGCGATCGCCAACGCGATCACGCGCAACAACCCCGAGTGCCACCTGATGGTCGTCCTGGTCGACGAGCGTCCGGAAGAGGTCACCGACATGCAGCGGTCGGTCAAGGGCGAGGTCATCTCCTCGACCTTCGACCGCCCGGCCGAGGACCACACCACGGTCGCCGAGCTGGCCATCGAGCGTGCCAAGCGCCTCGTCGAGCTGGGTCACGACGTGGTCGTCCTGCTGGACTCCATCACCCGCCTGGGCCGCGCGTACAACCTCGCGGCGCCCGCCTCCGGCCGCATCCTGTCCGGTGGTGTCGACTCGACCGCGCTCTACCCGCCGAAGCGCTTCTTCGGTGCCGCGCGCAACATCGAGGACGGCGGCTCGCTGACCATCCTGGCCACCGCGCTCGTCGAGACCGGCTCGCGCATGGACGAGGTGATCTTCGAGGAGTTCAAGGGCACCGGCAACATGGAGCTCAAGCTCGACCGGAAGCTCGCCGACAAGCGCATCTTCCCGGCCGTCGACGTCGACCCGTCGGGCACCCGCAAGGAGGAGATCCTCCTCAACAGCGAGGAGCTCAGCATCGTCTGGAAGCTGCGCCGGGTGCTGCACGCGCTCGACTCGCAGCAGGCGATCGAGCTGCTGCTCGACAAGATGAAGCAGACGAAGTCGAACGCCGAGTTCCTGATGCAGATCGCCAAGACGACCCCGGCGTCGAAGAACGACGACTGACAACGTCCGGAAACCGGGAACCGTTCCCGGTGCCCCCGGCGTCTTCGCCACCGCCCCGTCACTCCGGTGACGGGGCGGTTTGCGTGTGGCCGGCGCTCGTGACGTCCCGTGTTGGGACTTACACGCTCCTTACATGTTGACAAAGGCTCAACTGTCAATCTATTTCCGGGTATTGCTGGATACGGGTTGGATTAAGGCGCGGACATGACATAGGATCGGTCATGCCGCACGTCGGGGGGACCACGACAGCGCCGGCCGCCAACGGCCGGACAGTGGGCGGGACTTGGGTACTTCGGTGCCCGGGGTCCGCGTCGTGCGAAATCAGCCTCCCCCTGCGTGCCAGACAGACACCTCATACGGGGAGATTGAGTGTTTTCTCTGAAGTCCCTGCGTAGCCGCGCTGCCCTCTCGGGTGCCACGGCCGCTCTCGCCGCCGGTCTCGTCGCCACCATGGCCGCCCCGGCCGGTGCCGCCGCCCAGCCCGCTGCGCAGCCCGACTCCTCCGCGTCGGTCACCGCGCAGATGGCCTCGGTCATCAACGCCGCCAACAAGGGCAACAACGCCCCCGAGCGTGACGCCCAGATCATCGGCGGCACGGCGGTCAACATCAAGAACTACCCGTTCATGACCCAGCTGTGGGTCGGCGACGGCCAGGGCCACGGCTGGTTCTGCTCCGGCTCGGTCGTCAACTCCCGCAAGATCCTGACGGCTGCCCACTGCGTCAAGGGCAAGAACTTCGTCAAGTACGGCTTCGTGATCACCGGTGCCACCCGCATCGCCGACTCGCACAGCCTGTACGGCGGCAAGATGTACTCGATCTCGAAGCAGTGGTACCACCCGCGGTACAACTCCTCGACGTTCGCGAACGACATCGCCGTCCTGACGCTGAAGTCGCGCACCTCGGCCAAGCCGGCCAAGGTCACGACCTCCACGGACACGGCCTCGTACCGCCCGGGCAAGATCGGCACCTCCGTGGGCTGGGGCCGGACCACGTCCAAGAACCAGAACCTGTCCACCTACCTGCGTCGCGGCTACCTGCCCGTCCAGGCGAACTCGGTCTGCCAGCGCTTCTGGGGCACCGGCTTCAAGAAGGGCGCGATGCTCTGCGTCGGCAAGGCCGCGACCGGCTCCGACCGCGGCACCGTCGCCACCTGCAACGGTGACTCCGGTGGTCCGTTCCTCGTGAACGGCCGCATCGTCGGCGTCACCTCGTGGGGCGTGAAGGACTGCGTCTACAAGGGCGCCCACCCCGTCTTCACGAAGTACAGCACCTACGCGAAGACCGTCGCCGCGCAGCTGCGCTAATCACGGCATTCGCTTCACGGACGCGGTCCGGTGCCCTCGGCACCGGGCCGCTTTCCGTTGTCGTGCAACCCTTTTCGCCCGAGCCCCGTCTCTCTGGTCGGGCCATCCGGGGGGTATGAGCGACCAGAACGCGACGGAGCGAGGAGAGCATGACCGAGGACACGGCGGGCCGGGGAGCCCGCACCAGGGGCCACCGCAAGCGTCCGCCCACCCGCCGCAGGGCGCTGGCGATCACCGCGTGGACGGCGGCCGGCGTGGTGGTCCTGGGGGGAGCGGGCCTCGGCTACGTCTACGTGAAGTTCAACGGGAACCTCAAGAGCGTCGACATCGACGCGGCCCTCGGCGACGACCGCCCCGCCGACGTGGACAACGGCTCCATGGACATCCTGGTCCTCGGCTCCGACTCGCGCTCCGGAGCGAACGGGGAGTACGGCGCCGACGACGGCGGCTCGGCCCGCTCCGACACCGCGATGATCGTGCACCTCTACGAGGGCCACAAGAAGGCCGCGGTCATATCCGTGCCGCGCGACACGCTGGTCACCCGGCCCTCGTGCAAGACGCCCGAGGGCACCACCGACGCCGGCGGCGAGCGCAGGATGTTCAACGAGTCCTTCACCGTCGGCGGCCCCGCCTGTGCGGTGAAGACCGTCGAGACGATGTCCGGCATCCGCATGGACCACTACCTCGAGGTCGACTTCACGGGCTTCAAGAAGATCATCGACAAGCTCGGCGGCGTGGAGATCACCACGACCAAGCCGATCAAGGACGGGGCCAGCCACCTCGACCTGGCGGCCGGGCCCCACAAGCTGAACGGCGAGCAGGCCCTGGGCCTCGTACGCACCCGCAAGAGCGTCGGCGACGGCAGCGACCTGGGCCGAATACAGCTCCAGCAGGCCTTCATCAAGGCCCTGATGAAGCAGGTCAAGGGCATCGGGGTGTTCGACGACCCGGCGCGGACGCTGGACGTGGCGGACACCGCGACCAAGGCGATCACCACCGACAGCAAGCTCGGCAGCGTGAAGGCCCTGGCGGGCTTCGCGGCGGGCCTGCAGGGCATCGACGCCTCCGACGTGCAGATGGTCACGCTGCCCGTCGGCTACGACGAGATCGACCCGAACCGCGTCGTTCCGCTGGAGAGCGCCACGCGGCAGATCTGGACCGCGCTGTCGCAGGACCGGCCCGTCCCCGCGGAGGCCCTGAAGGCCGGCGACAAGGGCCAGGCCGAGGGCATCGTGAACTGAGGACCGGGGGCAGGAATACACCGGGCCCCGTCCCTGTTGAGCAGCACGTCCCGAATTTTGTAAGGCGGCCCGGTCCTGGCAGACTGGTACGTCGGCTCCGGTTCACGCCGTGGGCAATTCCGCCCCCTGCGACCCGGCGCCCTCCCGATACTAGGAGACACCTTGAAGCGCGAGATCCACCCCGAGTACGTCGAGACCCAGGTCAGCTGCACCTGTGGCGCGTCGTTCACCACCCGTAGCACCCTGACGAACGGCACCATCCGTGCCGAGGTCTGCTCCGAGTGCCACCCGTTCTACACGGGCAAGCAGAAGATCCTCGACACCGGTGGCCGCGTGGCCCGCTTCGAGGCCCGCTTCGGCAAGGCTGCCGGCTCCAAGAAGTAGCGAGCCACGGCGCCGGTCGCCGGCCCGCCCCCTGTCCTACGGGGGCGGCCCGACCGGCGCCTTTGTCGTCCGCAGCCCTTATCTGACTTTTTCACTCCAGGAGCCCACCGATGTTCGAGGCGGTCGAGGAACTGGTCGGCGAGCACGCCGACCTCGAGAAGAAGCTCGCCGACCCTTCGGTCCACTCCGACCAGGCCAACGCGCGCAAGCTCAACAAGCGCTACGCGGAGCTGACCCCCATCGTGGGCACCTACCGCGCCTGGAAGCAGACGGGCGAGGACATCGACACGGCCAAGGAGCTGGCCGCGGACGACCCCGACTTCGCCGCCGAGGTCAAGGAGCTGACGGCAGCCCGCGAGGAGCTCACCGAGAAGCTCCGCATGCTGCTGGTCCCGCGCGACCCCAGCGACGACAAGGACGTCCTCCTGGAGATCAAGGCGGGCGCCGGCGGCGACGAGTCCGCCCTGTTCGCGGGCGACCTGCTGCGCATGTACCTGCGCTACGCCGAGCGCATCGGCTGGAAGACCGAGATCATCGACTCCACCGAGTCCGAGCTCGGCGGCTACAAGGACGTCCAGGTCGCGGTGAAGACCAAGGGCGGCAACGGCGCCACCGAGCCCGGCCAGGGCGTGTGGGCCCGCCTGAAGTACGAGGGCGGGGTGCACCGCGTCCAGCGCGTGCCCGCCACCGAGTCCCAGGGCCGCATCCACACCTCCGCGGCCGGCGTCCTGGTGACCCCCGAGGCGGAGGAGGTCGAGGTCGAGATCAACCCGAACGACCTCCGCATCGACGTGTACCGCTCCTCGGGCCCCGGCGGCCAGTCCGTCAACACCACCGACTCGGCCGTGCGCATCACGCACGTCCCGACCGGCGTCGTCGCCTCCTGCCAGAACGAGAAGAGCCAGCTCCAGAACAAGGAGCAGGCCATGCGCATCCTGCGGTCCCGGCTGCTCGCCGCCGCCCAGGAGGCCGCCGAGCAGGAAGCGGCCGACGCGCGCCGCAGCCAGGTCCGCACCGTCGACCGGTCCGAGAAGATCCGTACGTACAACTTCCCGGAGAACCGGATCTCGGACCACCGGGTCGGCTTCAAGTCGTACAACCTCGACCAGGTCCTCGACGGCGACCTCGACGCGGTCATCCAGGCCTGCGTCGACGCCGACTCGGCCGCCAAGCTCGCCGCGCAGAGCTGACGCACTGCGCCGCCGTAGTACCCGCACCTCGTACGGACTCGCTGGAGGAAGCGTGAACCTGCTGCTCGCGGAGGTGGCCCAGGCCACCCAGCGGCTGGCCGCGGCCGGCGTGCCCTCACCGCGCTTCGACGCGGAGGAGCTCGCCGCCTTCGTCCACGGCGTCAAACGGGGAGAGCTGCACAACGTCAAGGACGCCGACTTCGACGCGCGCTACTGGGAGGCCGTGGCGCGCCGCGAGGCCCGCGAACCGTTGCAGCACATCACCGGGCGCGCCTTCTTCCGCTACCTGGAGCTCCAGGTGGGCCCGGGCGTCTTCGTCCCGCGCCCGGAGACCGAGTCCGTCGTCGGCTGGGCCATAGACGCCGTGCGCGCCATGGACGTGGTCGAGCCGCTGATCGTCGACCTGTGCACCGGCTCCGGCGCGATCGCGCTGGCCCTGGCGCAGGAGGTGCCGCGCTCGACCGTGCACGCCGTCGAGCTGTCCGAGGACGCGCTGGTCTGGACGCGCAAGAACGTCCAGGGGTCCCGCGTCGTGCTGCACGAGGGCGACGCCCTGACCGCCCTGCCCGAGCTGGACGGACAGGTCGACCTGGTCATCTCGAACCCGCCGTACATCCCGCTCACCGAGTGGGAGTACGTCGCCCCCGAGGCGCGCGACCACGACCCGGAGATGGCCCTGTTCTCCGGCGAGGACGGCCTCGACACCATCCGCGGCCTCGAGCGCACCGCGCACCGGCTGCTGCGGCCCGGCGGTCTCGTCGTCGTCGAGCACGCCGACACCCAGGGCGGCCAGGTCCCGTGGATCTTCGCCGAGGAGAAGGGCTGGTCCGACGCGGCCGACCACCCCGACCTCAACAACCGTCCCCGCTTCGCCACGGCCCGCAAGGCGACGCCGTGAGCACCCCCCGCACCGCACCTGTACCGACCGCCCCGCACGAGGAGGCCCGCTGATGGCCCGGCGATACGACTGCAACGACGCGACGGACCGCAAGACGGGTCTGCGCGAGGCGGCCTCCGCCGTACGCCGCGGGGAACTCGTCGTGCTGCCCACGGACACCCTGTACGGCATCGGCGCGGACGCCTTCAGCCCCGAGGCCGTGGCCGACCTGCTGCGCGCCAAGGGCCGCGGCCGCAGCATGCCGACCCCGGTGCTCATCGGCTCCCCGAACACCCTCCACGGGCTCGTCACGGACTTCTCCGAGCACGCCTGGGAGCTGGTCGACGCCTTCTGGCCGGGCGCGCTGACCCTGGTCGCCCGCCACCAGCCGTCGCTGCAGTGGGACCTCGGCGAGACCGGCGGCACCGTGGCCGTGCGCATGCCCCTGCACCCGGTCGCCATCGAGCTGCTGACCGAGGTCGGCCCCATGGCCGTCTCCTCGGCCAACCTCTCCGGCCACCCGGCGCCCGAGGACTGCGACGCCGCCCGCGAGATGCTCGGCGACTCCGTCTCCGTGTACCTGGACGGCGGCCCGACCCCCGGCATGGAGCCGTCCTCCATCGTCGACGTCACCGGCAAGGTCCCCGTGCTGCTGCGGGAGGGCGCCCTCACCGCGGCCCAGCTGCGGGAGGTCGTACCCGACCTCGAGGTGGCTCCGTGAGCCCTGAGGGCCGTGGCATAGCGGGTCTCCCGGACGCAGCCGGGAGCACGTTCCGCATCCTCCACGTCAGCACGGGCAACGTCTGCCGCTCCCCGATCACGGAGCGGCTGACGCGCCATGCCCTGGCCGACCGGCTCGGCGACCCGCTGACCGGCGGACTGGTGGTGGAGAGCGCCGGCACCTGGGGGCACGAGGGCGCGCCCATGGAGGCGCACGCCGCGACCGTCCTCGGCGAGTTCGGCGCCGACGCCTCCGGATTCGCCGGGCGCGAGCTGCTCGACGAGCACGTCATCCGCGCCGACCTGGTGCTCACCGCCACCCGCGACCACCGGGCGCAGGTCATCTCGATGGGGCACTCGGCCGGGCTGCGCACCTTCACGCTGAAGGAGTTCACGCGCCTGGTGCGGGCCATAGACCCGGCGACCCTGCCCCCGCTCGACCAGGGCATGGTCGAGCGCGCACGGGCGCTCGTACGGGCCGCCGCGGCGCTGCGCGGCTGGCTGCTGGCGCCCGACGTGGACGCGGACGAGGTGCACGACCCGTACGGCGCCCCGATCTCCCTCTTCCGCTCCATCGGCGGCGAGATCAACGCGGCGCTGGACCCGGTGGTCACGGCGCTCACGGGTGTCGGCGCGCGGTACTGAGGCGGCGGCCGGCGGGGCTCCCGACGCGGTGGACACGCGGCACCGGAAAGACGATCTGTCCGTTTCCACTGCTTTTGGGATGGTCGCGGCCTAGAGTGGGCCTACCTTCCCCCAGCGCCGGAGACGCGTCATGACCGTCACACACGCTCAGGCACAGGCCCACCAGACGTGGGCGCCGGACTTCGACGCTCTGCGCCGCGAGGATCCCGAGCTGGCCGACGTGCTGCTCGGCGAGGCGCGCCGGCAGGCCGGCGGCCTGCAGCTGATCGCCGCCGAGAACTTCACCTCGCCCGCGGTGCTGGCCGCGCTGGGCTCGCCGCTGGCCAACAAGTACGCCGAGGGCTACCCCGGCAAGCGCCACCACGGCGGCTGCGAGTACGTCGACGTCGCCGAGCGCATCGCCTGCGAGCGCGCCACCGCCCTCTTCGGCGCCGACCACGCCAACGTCCAGCCGCACTCCGGTTCGGCCGCGGTGCTGGCCGCGTACGCCGCGCTGCTGCGCCCCGGGGACACGGTGCTCGCGCTGGGCCTGCCGTACGGCGGCCACCTCACGCACGGCTCGCCGGCGAACTTCTCCGGCCGCTGGTTCGACTTCGTGCCCTACGGCCTCGACGCCGAGACCGGGCTGATCGACTACGAGCAGGTCTGGGCGCTGGCCGACAAGCACCGCCCCAAGGCCGTCGTGGTCGGCTCGATCTCGTACCCGCGCCACCCCGACTACCTGGCCTTCCGCGAGATCGCCGACGAGGTGGGCGCGTACCTCATCGCGGACGCGGCGCACCCGATGGGCCTGGTCGCCGGGGGAGCGGCGCCGAACCCGGTCCCGTACGCCGACGTCGTGTGCGCCACCACCCACAAGGTGCTGCGCGGACCGCGCGGCGGGATGGTGCTGTGCGGCGCGGAGCTGGCGGCCCGGATCGACCGGGCGGTGTTCCCCTTCACGCAGGGCGGCGCCCAGATGCACACGATCGCGGCCAAGGCGGTGGCCTTCGGCGAGGCGGCGACCCCGGCCTTCACCACGTACGCCCATCAGGTGGTCACCAACGCGAGGGTCCTGGCCGCCGCGCTGCTCGAGCAGGGCCTGGCCGTCACCACCGGCGGCACCGACACGCACCTGATCACCGCGGACCCGGCGCCGCTGGGCCTGGACGGCCCCGCCGCCCGCGGCCGGCTGGCCGCCGCCGGGATGGTGCTGGACACCTGCGCGCTGCCGTACGGGGACCAGCGCGGCGTCCGCCTGGGTACGGCGGCGGTGACGACCCAGGGCATGGGGGAGGTCGAGATGGAGCGGATCGCGATGCTGATGGGCGCGGCCCTCAGGGGCGAGGAGAGGGCCCGCGAGGACGTGGCGGCCCTGGCCCTCGCCTTCCCGCCGTACCCGTCCCAGGGGGGCCGCTGACGGGGTCCTGCCGGGCGTTCTGCAACCATGTACGGCCCCCGGCATGTCCTCACGTGCGGGGGCATCGCAGCTAATGTGTGGGGCTGAGATGGCCGGCGATACATCTGGGGCTGCCCGTGCGTGAATACCTGCTGACGCTGTGCGTCACGGTCGCGGTGACCTACCTGCTGACCGGACCGGTGCGGAAGTTCGCCATCGCGTCCGGCGCCATGCCCGAGATCCGCGCCCGCGACGTGCACCGCGAACCCACCCCGCGGCTGGGCGGCATCGCGATGTTCGGCGGGTTGTGCGCCGGCCTGCTGGTGGCCGACCACCTGGAGAACCTCAACGGCGTCTTCGAGCTGTCGAACGAGCCGCGGGCGCTGCTCTCCGGAGCCGCCCTGATCTGGATCGTGGGCGTCCTCGACGACAAGTTCGAGATCGACGCCCTGATCAAGCTCGGTGCGCAGATGATCGCCGCCGGTGTGATGGTCATGCAGGGCCTGACCATCCTGTTCATCCCGATCCCCGGGGTCGGCACGGTCTCGCTGACGCAGTGGCAGGGCAACCTGCTGACCGTGGCCCTGGTCGTCATCACGATCAACGCGGTGAACTTCGTCGACGGCCTCGACGGCCTGGCCGCCGGCATGGTGGGCATCGCCGCCGCCGCGTTCTTCATGTACGCGTACCGCATCTGGTACGGGTACGGGATCGAGGCCGCGGCCCCCGCGACGCTGTTCGCCGCCATCCTGCTCGGCATGTGCGTGGGCTTCCTGCCGCACAACATGCATCCCGCGCGGATCTTCATGGGCGACTCCGGCTCGATGCTGATCGGCCTCGTGCTGGCCGCGAGCGCCATCTCCATCACCGGGCAGGTGGACCCCGACGCGCTGGCGCTGTTCGCCGGCGGTGAGCGCAACGCGACGCACGCGATGCTGCCGGTCTTCATCCCGCTGCTGCTGCCGCTGACGATCATCGCGATCCCGATGACCGACCTGATCCTGGCGATCGTGCGCCGTACGTGGAAGGGCCAGTCGCCGTTCGCGGCCGACCGCGGGCACCTGCACCACCGGCTGCTGGAAATCGGCCACTCGCACAGTCGAGCCGTTCTGATCATGTACTTCTGGTCGGCGCTGATCTCCTTCGGCACGGTGGCCTATTCCGTGCACTCCACCTCGATGTGGATCGTGCTGGGGATCGTCGCGCTGAGCGCCGTCGGGCTGCTGCTCCTCCTGCTGCCGCGCTTCACGCCGCGTGCGCCGCGCTGGGCCGAGCGCCTGGTGCCGCCGCGCTACCGGCACGCGGAGCGGGCGGCGGAGGCCGCGGCGCGGGCGGCCACGGGCGAGGAGCCGGTGCGTACGCCGGTGGCGGCCGGGGTCTCGGGCGTCAACGGAGCGACCGCGGTGGGCCCCCGTTCGCGCTTCCCCGACCGGCGGAAGGCCGGGTCGGCGAGCTGACGGCCGGTTGACGTTTCGGGCAAGACGGCCCTTTAGCACACAAACCAAGGGGCTGGCGTGCACAGACGCGCAGGGTCACTCTCATGTGTGACAGCAAGCACACCCACCAGGTAAAGACCTCATCAAATAGTTTGTGATACCGTTCACTAGACCCGGCGACAGAGCCGAAGGACCGTAGTGCGACGGTCCATTGGCCCGAGGAGCGATCTCGGACCGGGCTTACGCTCGTGCACTGCACGACACCCCGTGCACCACCCCCACCACCTTGCGGAGCAACCCGTCATGCGGAATGACGCCAGATCACTCCTGCACGTCGTCGTGCCCACCGCTGCCGTCGGCGTCATCGCCACGGTCGTCAGCGGTGTGGTCGCCGGCGGCAAGGGCGCGCTCGGCGCTGCCGTGGGGACGGTGATCGTGATCCTCTTCATGGGAACCGGAATGGCGGTCCTGCAATGGATCGCCAGGGCCTTCCCGCAGCTCTTCCAGATGATGGGCCTCGTGCTCTACACGGTCCAGCTGCTTCTGCTGTTCGTCTTCGTCGCCGTGTTCAAGAACACGACGCTGTTCAACCCCCGGGCCTTCGCCATCTCCCTGGTCGTCTCCACCATCGCGTGGATCGCCGCCCAGGCGCGTGCGCACATGAAGGCCAAAATCCTCTACGTCGACCCCGATGCCAATTCGGGCGAAAGCCCGAAAACACGGGGTCCCCGACGTGAAGGGTAGGGGCGGGATAAGTGCGCGTTCGGGTTCCTGCTATCGTCCGGTGCCAACTGCGGCATCGCGGGCGCGGGCATCTGAGCTGACGCCTGCTCAAGCGCGAGGCTCAATGCCTGCCAGCCGCCCCATCATCCGTAAGACCAGTCCCGTGCCGAACCGCGGCTGCGCGCCGCGCCGACACAACGAGGTTGCCGTACCTATGCGCCACGCTGAAGGAGCCCGCGGTGAGTGCTGACCCGACGCAGGTGCTCGCCTTCGAGACCGATTGCCACATCTTCGACGGCTGTGGCTTCCCGGCTCCTGGCTTGCACTCGTTCCTGTTCGAGCCGATCTTCGGCGACGCGGACAGCAACTTCTACTTCAACAAGACGATGCTGCTCGCCCTGCTCGGGTCCGTCATCATCGTCGGCTTCTTCTGGGCGGCTTTCCGCAAGCCGAAGCTAGTGCCCGGGAAGCTCCAGATGGTCGCCGAGTCCGGCTACGACTTCGTCCGCCGCGGCATCGTCTACGAGACGATGGGCAAGAAGGAAGGCGAGAAGTACGTCCCCTTCATGGTCGCGACGTTCTTCTTCGTCTGGATGATGAACCTCTGGTCGATCATCCCGGTGGCGCAGTTCCCGGTGACCTCGATCATCGCGTACCCCGCGGCCCTGGCCCTGATCGTCTACGTCATGTGGATGTCGGTCACCTTCAAGCGCCACGGCTTCGTCGGCGGCCTGAAGAACCTCACCGGCTACGACAAGTCGCTGGGCGGGATCCTGCCGCTGGTCATGCTCATCGAGTTCTTCTCGAACGTGCTGGTCCGCCCCTTCACGCACGCCGTGCGTCTGTTCGCGAACATGTTCGCCGGCCACACGCTGCTGCTGCTCTTCACGATCGCCAGCTGGTACCTCCTGAACGGCATCGGCATCGCCTACGCGAGCGTCTCGTTCGTGATGGTCATCGTGATGACCGCCTTCGAGCTCTTCATCCAGGCTGTCCAGGCCTACGTGTTCGTCCTCCTGGCCTGCAGCTTCCTCCAGGGCGCCGTCGCCGAGCACCACTGATCGGCCCCCACCCCCAAACCATCACTCGTCCGGTGGCCAACCCCCACCGGTCCATGAAAGAGAAGGAAGAACGGGCATGTCCGCTCTCGCGCAGACCCTCGCCGCTGTCGAAATCAAGGGCAACCTCGGCTCCATCGGCTACGGCCTCGCCGCCATCGGCCCCGGCGTCGGCGTCGGCATCATCTTCGGTAACGGCACCCAGGCCCTGGCCCGTCAGCCCGAGGCCGCCGGTCTGATCCGCGCCAACCAGATCCTCGGCTTCGCCTTCTGTGAGGCGCTCGCCCTGATCGGTCTGGTCATGCCGTTCGTCTACCCGACCTCTTGATCCGGTAGCGAATAGCCCCATTACACGGAAGGCACTGATGTGAACCCTCTGGTTCAGCTCGCGGCGGAAGAGGCCGAGAACCCTCTCATCCCGCCGATCCCCGAGCTCATCATCGGTCTGATCGCCTTCGTGATCGTCTTCGGCTTCCTGTGGAAGAAGCTGCTCCCGAACATCAACAAGGTTCTTGAGGAGCGCCGCGAGGCGATCGAGGGTGGCATCGAGAAGGCCGAGGCGGCCCAGACCGAGGCCCAGAGCGTGCTGGAGCAGTACAAGGCCCAGCTCGCCGAGGCCCGGCACGAGGCCGCGCGCCTGCGCCAGGAGGCGCTGGAGCAGGGCACTGCGCTCAAGGAAGAGCTGCGCGCAGAGGGCCAGCGGCAGAAGGAAGAGATCGTCGCTGCCGGCCACGCCCAGATCGAGGCGGACCGCCGGGCCGCGGCCCAGGCGCTGCGCCAGGACGTGGGCCAGCTCGCCACTGCGCTGGCCGGCAAGCTCGTCGGTGAGTCCCTCGAGGACCACGCCCGGCAGAGCCGGACCATCGACCGCTTCCTCGACGAGCTCGAGGAGAAGGCCGAGGCCGCGCGATGAACGGAGCGAGCCGCGAGGCGCTGGCCGCCGCACGTGAGCGTCTCGACGCGCTGACGGACAACACGTCCGTCGACGCGGCGGAGCTCGCCGGTGAGCTGGCCGCCGTTACCGCGCTGCTCGACCGCGAGGTGTCGCTGCGTCGGGTCCTGACCGACCCGGCGCAGGCCGGCGAGGCCAAGGCCGAGCTGGCCGGGCGCCTGCTCGGTGGCCAGGTCAGCGGCGCGACCGCCGACCTGGTGGCCGGCATGGTCCGCTCCCGCTGGTCGCAGTCGCGTGACCTGGTGGACGCCCTTGAGGAGCTGGCGGACCTCGCCGACCTCACGGACGCCCAGCGCCGCAACGTGCTCGACGACGTCGAGGACGAGCTGTTCCGCTTCGCGCGGATCGTCAACTCGGCCCCCGAGCTGCGCGCCGCGCTGACCGACCGGTCCGCCACCTCCGCCGCCAAGGGCGAGCTGCTCGGCAGCCTGCTCCGCGGCAAGGCCGACGTCGCGGCCGAGCGCCTGGTCGTCCGTCTGGTCACCGCCCCGCGGGGACGTAGCCTGGAAGCGGGACTCGAGTCCCTGTCCAAGCTCGCCGCCGGGCGCCGCAACCGCATGGTCGCGGTCGTGACCACCGCGGTTCCGCTCAGCGACGTGCAGAAGCAGCGTCTCGGTGCGGTCCTGGCCAAGCTGTACGGCCGCCAGATGCACCTGAACCTCGACGTGGACCCCGCGGTCCTCGGCGGGATCTCGGTGCGGATCGGTGACGAGGTCATCGACGGCAGCATCGCGGAGCGCCTCGCCGAGGCGAGCCGCCGCATGGCCGGCTGACCAAGCCACCAACAGAACAAGCATTTCCAGCGGCCCGGTTGGGCCGTGCAGAACTTGCAGAAGATTCCTGGGGGTCGCCCCCAGACCCCTAAGAAACTTCGGGCCCAACAAGGAGAGCAGGGAACCCAGATGGCGGAGCTCACGATCCGGCCGGAGGAGATCCGGGACGCGCTGGAGAACTTTGTCCAGTCGTACAAGCCGGACGCGGCCTCGCGCGAGGAGGTCGGTACGGTCAGCCTTGCCGGCGACGGCATCGCTAAGGTCGAGGGTCTTCCCTCGGTCATGGCCAACGAGCTGCTGAAGTTCGAGGACGGCACCCTCGGTCTCGCCCTCAACCTCGAGGAGCGCGAGATCGGTGCCATCGTCCTCGGCGAGTTCAGCGGCATCGAGGAGGGCCAGCCGGTGCAGCGCACCGGTGAGGTTCTCTCCGTCGCCGTCGGCGAGGGCTACCTCGGCCGCGTTGTCGACCCGCTCGGCAACCCGATCGACGGCCTCGGCGAGATCGCGACCGAGGGCCGCCGCGCCCTCGAGCTGCAGGCCCCCGGCGTCATGGTCCGCAAGTCGGTCCACGAGCCCATGGCCACCGGCTACAAGGCCGTCGACGCCATGGTGCCGATCGGCCGCGGCCAGCGTCAGCTGATCATCGGTGACCGTCAGACCGGCAAGACCGCTCTTGCCGTCGACACGATCATCAACCAGCGCGACAACTGGCGCTCGGGCGACGTGAACAAGCAGGTCCGCTGCATCTACGTCGCCATCGGCCAGAAGGGCTCCACCATCGCGTCCGTGCGCGGCGCGCTGGAGGAGGCCGGTGCCCTGGAGTACACGACCATCGTCGCCGCTCCGGCGTCCGACCCGGCCGGCTTCAAGTACCTGGCGCCGTACACCGGCTCCGCCATCGGTCAGCACTGGATGTACCAGGGCAAGCACGTCCTGATCATCTTCGACGACCTGTCGAAGCAGGCCGACGCCTACCGCGCCGTGTCCCTGCTGCTGCGCCGCCCGCCGGGCCGTGAGGCCTACCCGGGTGACGTCTTCTACCTGCACTCGCGTCTGCTGGAGCGCTGCGCCAAGCTCTCCGACGACATGGGCGCCGGTTCGATGACCGGTCTGCCGATCGTCGAGACCAAGGCCAACGACGTCTCGGCGTTCATCCCGACCAACGTCATCTCCATCACCGACGGCCAGTGCTTCCTGGAGTCCGACCTGTTCAACGCCGGCCAGCGCCCGGCCCTGAACGTCGGTATCTCGGTCTCCCGCGTCGGTGGCTCGGCCCAGCACAAGGCGATGAAGCAGGTCTCCGGCCGTCTTCGCGTCGACCTGGCCCAGTACCGCGAGCTCGAGGCGTTCGCCGCCTTCGGTTCCGACCTGGACGCCGCGTCGAAGGCCTCGCTCGAGCGCGGCAAGCGCATGACCGAGCTCCTGAAGCAGGGCCAGTACCAGCCCATGCCCACCGAGGAGCAGGTCGTCTCCGTCTGGGCCGGCACCACCGGCAAGATGGACGACGTCCCGGTCGTCGACATCCGTCGCTTCGAGTCCGAGCTGCTGGAGTTCCTGCGCCGCGAGCGCAAGGACCTCCTCACCTCGATCCGTGAGGGCGGCAAGATGTCGGACGACACCCTGCAGTCCGTCGCCGACTCGATCGCCACGTTCAAGCAGCAGTTCGAGACCTCGGACGGCAAGCTCCTGGGCGAGGACGCGCCGGCCGTCAACGTCTCCAAGTGACGACGGAAGGGACCTGACTCATGGGAGCCCAGCTCCGGGTCTACAAGCGTCGCATCCGATCCGTCACCGCGACCAAGAAGATCACCAAGGCGATGGAGATGATCGCCGCCTCGCGCATCGTCAAGGCGCAGCGCCAGGTGGCGGCCTCCACGCCGTACGCGACCGAGCTCACCCGTGCGGTGACCGCGGTGGCGACCGGTTCCAACACCAAGCACCCGCTCACCACCGAGGCTGACGCCCCGCGCCGTGCCGCGGTCCTGCTCATCACGAGCGACCGCGGTCTGGCCGGCGGCTACTCCTCCAACGCCATCAAGGCCGCGGAGCGCCTCACCGAGCGGCTGCGTGGCGAGGGCAAGGAGGTCGACACCTTCATCGTCGGCCGCAAGGGTGTCTCGTACTACGGCTTCCGCGAGCGCAAGATCGAGGACAGCTGGACCGGGTTCACCGACAGCCC
Source organism: Streptomyces sp. NPDC093225 (assembly GCF_044753805.1). NCBI lineage: Bacteria > Bacillati > Actinomycetota > Actinomycetes > Kitasatosporales > Streptomycetaceae > Streptomyces > Streptomyces sp. NPDC093225. The sequence goes on along the minus strand of NZ_JBIVNX010000036.1, from coordinate 33,574 downwards.
GACCTACGCGGACGCGAAGCGGGTCGCAGGGCCGCTGATCGACGCCGTCTCCACCGAGACGGCCGAGGGCGGCGTCGACGAGCTGCACATCGTCTACACGGAGTTCGTGTCGATGATGACGCAGAACCCCGTGGACAACCGGATGCTGCCGCTCAGCCTCGACCAGGCCGCGGAGGAGACGGGGACGAAGGGCCAGATCCTTCCCCTCTTCGACTTCGAGCCGTCGGCGGAGGACGTCCTCGACGCCCTGCTGCCGCGCTACGTCGAGAGCCGGATCTACAACGCGCTGCTGCAGGCCGCTGCTTCCGAGCACGCCGCCCGCCGCCGCGCGATGAAGTCGGCCACCGACAACGCCGGTGAGCTCATCAAGAGCCTCTCCCGGCTTGCCAACGCGGCCCGCCAGGCCGAAATCACCCAGGAAATCAGCGAGATCGTCGGTGGCGCCAGCGCCCTGGCCGACGCGACCGCGGGGAGTGACAAGTAATGACGACCACTGTTGAGACGGCCGCCGCCACGGGCCGCGTCGCCCGGGTCATCGGCCCGGTCGTCGACGTGGAGTTCCCCGTCGACGCGATGCCCGAGATCTACAACGCGCTGACCGTCCAGGTTGCCGACCCGGCCGAGGACGGCAAGCTCAAGACGCTGACCCTCGAGGTCGCGCAGCACCTCGGTGACGGCCTGGTCCGCACCATCTCCATGCAGCCCACCGACGGTCTGGTCCGCCAGGCCACGGTGACCGACACGGGCGCGGGCATCACCGTCCCGGTCGGCGACTTCACCAAGGGCAAGGTGTTCAACACCCTGGGTGAGGTGCTCAACTACCCGGAGGCCAACTCCGAGGTGACCGAGCGCTGGCCGATCCACCGCAAGGCGCCGAACTTCGACGAGCTCGAGTCGAAGACCGAGATGTTCGAGACCGGCGTCAAGGTCATCGACCTCCTCACCCCGTACGTCAAGGGTGGAAAGATCGGTCTGTTCGGTGGTGCCGGTGTCGGCAAGACCGTTCTGATCCAGGAGATGATCTACCGCGTCGCCAACAACCACGACGGTGTGTCGGTGTTCGCGGGCGTCGGTGAGCGCACCCGTGAGGGCAACGACCTCATCGAGGAGATGACGGACTCCGGCGTCATCGACAAGACCGCGCTGGTCTTCGGTCAGATGGACGAGCCCCCGGGCACCCGTCTGCGCGTCGCCCTGGCCGGTCTGACGATGGCGGAGTACTTCCGCGACGTCCAGAAGCAGGACGTGCTCTTCTTCATCGACAACATCTTCCGTTACACCCAGGCCGGTTCGGAGGTGTCGACCCTTCTGGGCCGCATGCCGTCCGCCGTGGGTTACCAGCCGAACCTGGCTGACGAGATGGGTCTGCTGCAGGAGCGCATCACCTCGACCCGTGGTCACTCGATCACCTCGATGCAGGCGATCTACGTCCCCGCGGACGACCTGACCGACCCGGCGCCGGCCACCACCTTCGCCCACCTCGACGCGACGACGGTTCTCTCCCGTCCGATCTCCGAGAAGGGCATCTACCCGGCCGTGGACCCGCTGGACTCCACGTCCCGGATCCTGGACCCGCGCTACATCGCGAAGGACCACTACGACGCCGCCATGCGCGTCAAGGGGATCCTGCAGAAGTACAAGGACCTCCAGGACATCATCGCGATCCTCGGTATCGACGAGCTGGGCGAGGAGGACAAGCTCGTTGTCCACCGTGCCCGTCGCGTCGAGCGCTTCCTGTCGCAGAACACCCACGTCGCCAAGCAGTTCACCGGCGTGGACGGTTCGGACGTTCCGCTCGACGAGTCGATCGCCGCGTTCAACCAGATCTGCGACGGCGAGTACGACCACTTCCCCGAGCAGGCGTTCTTCATGTGCGGTGGCCTCGAGGACCTGAAGGCCAACGCCAAGGAGCTGGGCGTCTCCTGAAGCCGCGCTCCTCGCGAGCACAGCTGACTGACGGAGAGGGGCGGGTGCGTCCCGTCCCTCTCCCCACGCCCATTAGAATTTGACCCAACACCCGGCAGACCCGCCGGGTGGAGACCCGAGGAGCCATCTTGGCTGCTGAGCTGCACGTCGAGCTGGTCGCGGCGGACCGGAGTGTCTGGTCCGGCGAGGCCACCCTGGTCGTCGCGCGCACCACGTCCGGCGACATCGGCGTCATGCCCGGTCACCAGCCGCTGCTCGGTGTGCTGGAGTCGGGCCCGGTGACCATCCGTACCAGCGAGGGTGGGACCGTCGTCGCTGCGGTGCACGGCGGATTCATCTCCTTCGCGGACAACAAGCTCTCCCTGCTCGCCGAGATCGCCGAGCTCGCGGACGAGATTGACGTCCAGCGTGCGGAGCGGGCTCTGGAGCGCGCCAAGTCGGAGGAGAACGCCTCCGCCGAGCGTCGCGCCGAAGTCCGACTGCGCGCGGTCGCGGGGCACTGAGTCCCGCGCCGAGACGTTCGAAACCTCAGCCGCGGCCCGAGCTGGAATTTTCCAGACCGGGTCGCGGCTGAGGCGATGCAGGTGAAGTTTTTTCCGTAACACGGTTCGTAATCACATACGGTTGTCAGAGCATCACGTGGACGAGCGAGGAGGTCGGTGGAAATGCTCCTCGCTCTGCTTGTGAGCGGCGTGATCGTGGCACTTGTGGTGCTCGGGCTGTTCGTCTTCGGACTGCGCCGGAGGCTGATCCAGCGGTCCGGCGGCACCTTCGACTGCAGCCTGCGCTGGGACGTCCCCGAAGGGGGCGACGCCTCGGGCAAGGGCTGGGTGTACGGGGTGGCCCGGTACAGCGGCGACAAGGTCGACTGGTTCCGGGTCTTCTCGTACTCGCCGCGGCCGCGCCGGATGCTGGAGCGCGCCTCGGTGGAGGTGCTGGCCCGCCGGCACCCCGAGGGCGAGGAGGAGCTGGCGCTCCTGTCCGACGCCGTCGTCCTGGGCTGCCTGCACAAGGGCACCCGGCTGGAGCTGGCGATGAGCGAGGACGCGCTGACCGGCTTCCTGGCCTGGCTGGAGGCCGCCCCGCCCGGGCAGCGGGTGAACGTCGCCTGACCGTCGGTAGACGTGGTGAAGCCGGGAGAGGGGGGGGCGGACCCCTCTCCCGGCTTCGGTCTTTTCCGGGGGACCGGCTACTTCAGGCCGCTGTCGATCGCGGAGATCAGCTCGCCGTTCGCGGTGTCGCCGCTGAACTCCCAGAAGAAGGCGCCGCGCAGGCCCTGGTCCTTCACGTAGGACATCTTCCCGGCGATCGTGGCGGGGGTGTCGTAGCTCCACCAGTCGCTGCCGCACTTGGCGTAGGCGGTGCCGGCGACGGTGCCGGTGGCCGGGCACTTCGCCTTCAGGACGTCGTAGTCCTCGATGCCCTGCTCGTACGTGCCGGCCGCCGGGCCGGTCGCGGTGCCGCCCGGGGCGGCCTGGGACACGCCCGTCCAGCCGCGGCCGTAGAAGCCGATCCCCAGGTTGATCTTGCTGTTGGGGATGCCCTTGCCCTTGTACTTCTGGATGGCGGCGTCCGTGTTGAAGCCCTGGATCGGGATGCCGGCGTAGGAGTACAGGGGGGAGTGCGGGGCGGTGGGGCCCTTGGCGTCCCAGGCGCCGAAGAAGTCGTACGTCATCACGTTGTACCAGTCGACGTACTGCGCGGCGCCCGCGTAGTCGGCGGCGTCCATCTTGCCGCCGCTGGAGCCGTCGGCGGTGACGGCGGCGGTGACCAGGTTGTTCGCGCCGAACTTGGCGCGCAGGGCGGCGAGCAGGGTCTTCAGTGAGGCCTGGCCGCTGGTGTCGCACGACAGGCCGCAGGCGTTCGGGTACTCCCAGTCGACGTCGATGCCGTCGAAGACGTCGGCCCAGCGCGGGTCCTCGACCAGGCCGTAGCAGGAGTCGGCGAAGGCGGCGGCGTTGGCGGCCGCCTGGCCGAAGCCGCCGGACCACGTCCAGCCGCCGAAGGACCACAGGATCTTGATGTTCGGGTAGGCCTTCTTCAGCTTGCGCAGCTGGTTGAAGTTGCCGCGCAGCGGCTGGTCCCAGGTGTCGGCCACGCCGTCGACGCTCTCGCCGGCGGTGAAGGCCTTGTCGTAGTCGGCGTACGAGTCGCCGATCGTGCACCTGCCGCCGGTGACGTTGCCGAAGGCGTAGTTGATGTGGGTCAGCTTGGCCGCGGAGCCCGAGGTGACGATGTTCTTCACCTGGTAGTTGCGCTGGTAGATGCCCCAGTCGGTGAAGTATCCGAGCCGGATCTTGCCGCCGGTCGGGGGCTGGGTGCCGCCGCCGGGCGTGGTGACCGAGAGCTCGCCGGAGGAGGGGCCGGTCTGGTCGGCGGTGTCGCGGGCGGTGACGCCGTAGGTGTACGTCGTGCCCTTGGTCAGGCCGGTGTCGGGGTAGCTGGTCCCGGTGACCGTGCCGACCTTGGTGCCGTTGCGGTAGACGTCGTAGTTCTTGACGCCCTTGTCGTCGGTGGCGGCGGCCCAGTTCAGGGTGAGGGAGGTCTCCTGGACGTTCGCGGCCGTGGGGGTGCCGGGGGCCGAGGGCGGGTTGTCGCCGGGCTGGGTGGTCCCGTCGCAGGAGCCGCCGTTGACCTTGCAGCCGCTGGGGGCGCCGCTGCCGGCGCCGTTGAAGCCGAAGCTGATGCTGGCGCCGGGGGCGAGGGTGCCGTTCCAGCCCACGTTCTTGCCGGTCCAGTGGTTGCCGGAGTTGGTGACGGTGGCGTCCCAGGCCGAGGTGACCCGGGTGCCGGTGGGGTAGTCCCACTCGACGGTCCAGCTGGTGAGGGTGGTGGTGCCGGTGTTCTTGACCGTCCACTTGCCCTCGAAGCCGCTGCCCCAGTCGGAGACCTTGGTGTAGGTCGCGGACGCCGAGGTCGCGGCCTGGGCGGGGGCGGCCAGGCCGACGAGGCCGGCGAGGGGGAGGGCGAACGCGGCGACGCCGGCCGCGATCCGGGACAGGAGACGGGTGCGTGGGGGTGCTGTGCTCAAGGGTGCTCCTCCGTAGGTCCGTCGGCATCGGCTGATATCGACATGGGGGTGGGACCTGCGCCGCCCGTGAGCACGCGTTGTCACGGCGTGCTCACCACAGTCGCCGCGAGCGTAGAAAGGTCTGGACCAAGCGTCAAGAGGTCCAGACCTGTTTCGGAGGAGCTCTCCGGGCCCCCGCTAGAGGCCCAACTCCTGTGCCAACACGGCCGCTTGGACCCGGCTGCGCAGCCCGAGCTTGCCCAGCAACCGGCTGACGTGCGTCTTCACCGTCGCCTCCGCCATGTCCAGCCGGCCCGCGATCTCCGCGTTGGACAGCCCCTGCCCCAGGCACCCGAGCACCTCCCGCTCCCGCCGCGTCAGGGACGCCAGCTCCGCGGGCTCGGCGGCGTGCGCGTTCCGTGACGGCGCGGCCGGCGCGGCGAACTCCGCGATCAGCCGACGGGTGACGGCCGGGGCGATCAGGCCCTCCCCGCGCGCCACCGTCCGCACGGCCGAGATCAGCTCGGCGGCCTCCGCGTTCTTCAGCAGGAAGCCCGCGGCCCCGGCGCGCAGCGCCCCGAACACGTACTCGTCGAGGTCGAAGGTGGTCAGTACCAGCACGTCGGCCAACCCCTCGGCCACCACCTGACGGGTGGCCGACACGCCGTCGAGCCGGGGCATCTGCACGTCCATGAGCACCAGGTCCGGACGCAGCTCGCGGGCCAGCCGCACGGCCTCCTCGCCGTCCGCGGCCTCACCGGCCACCTCGATGTCCCCGGCGCTGCGCAGGATCAGCACCAGCCCCGCCCGTACCGCCGACTGGTCCTCTGCCACCAGGACCCGGATCGTCATGCCTTCCCCGCCTTCTCGTCCGCGGGCAGGACCGCCCGCACCCGCCACACCGGGCCCGCCGGACCCGCCTCGAACTCCCCGTCCAGCAGCGCCACCCGCTCGCGCATGCCGACCAGCCCCGCCCCCGAGCCGGGGGCGCGCGGGCCGGTGACCCGGTCACCGTACGGACTGTCGACCCGGACCGTGAGCCGTCCGTCCGCCAGCTCCAGCCGCACCTCGACCGTGCCCGGCACCGCGTGCTTGACCGCGTTGGTCAGCGACTCCTGCACGATCCGGTACGCCGCCAGCTCGACCGGCGCCGGCAGCGCCTCCCGACCCGCCGGGCGGGTGTCGGCCAGCGCGAACTCCAGCCCGCTGCCCGCACCGGTCTTCCGGGCCTGCGCCAGCAGGTCGCCCAGCCCCTCCAGCCGGGGCACCGCCACCGGCCCCTCCTCGCCGCTCGTGGCCCGCAGCAGCCCGATCAGCCGCCGCATCTCCGCCAGCCCCTGCACGCTGTTCTCACGGATCACCGCCAGCGCCTCCCGGCTGGTGGCCGCCGAGTCGATCGACAGGGCCGCCGTCGAGTGGATCGCGATCGCCGACAGGTGGTTGGCCACCATGTCGTGCAGTTCGCGGGCCATCCGCGCCCGCTCCGCCGACACCGCCTGCTTGCGGTCCAGCTCGGCCAGCCGCGAGGTCTGCTCGGCGCGCAGCCGGGCCGCCTCGGCGGCCTCCCGGTGGTTGCGCACGGCCGCGCCCGTGATCGCGGGAAGGAAGCAGACGATGGCCGTCAGGACGCCCAGCATCAGGGCCTCCGCGTCGCGCCACCAGGCCAGCGCGGCCACCGTGACCGCGACGGTGGCCCCACCGGTGGTGAACGGCAGCTGCCTGGCCGACCGCGGGGTGCCGTACACCACGGCCGCGTACATCAGGTCGGTGAACATCACGACGGTGGCCAGACTGCCGACCGTGAGCTCGTTGGCCACCACTGCGACCGTGCCGGCGACCAGCGCGGCGCGCGGCACGGTGCGGCGCAGCAGCTCCAGACCGGCCGAGAGCGCCAGCGGCAGCAGGGCCACCCACTCGGGCACCAGGTGCCGGCCGGCGTTCTCGTGCAGGCCCAGCACGTACAGCAGCAGTCCGGACAGCAGGCCGACGACCGCGATCAGCACGTCGTGGCGATGGGGGCGGGGGAGTCTCACCCCGCCATCCAACAGGGGCGCGGATCCCGGCGCGTCACCGCCACGGTCCTCCTTCGCGCCCGCCGACTACATCGAAGGATGCAGTCGGGATTCACCACGGACGACGACGCGCGACCATGATCGCGCTGCGAGATTGGGAGGGAGCCGAAAGGAGACCCCCGTGATCGTCACGCTCATCGTCGTCTGCGAGATCGCGTTCTGGCTGCTGCTCGCCGGCGGCCTCGCCCTCCGCTACCCGGCGAGGATGCCGCGCACGGGAGCGGCCGTCCTGCTCTGCGAGCCCGTACTGGAGCTGGTGCTGCTCGTGGCCACCGCCGTCGACCTGAAGAACGGCGCCCAGCCCGACTGGAAGCACGGCCTGGCCGCCGTCTACGTCGGCTTCTCGGTCGGCCTGGGCCGCCACACCGTCCGCCGCGTCGACGCCCACGTCGCCCACCGCTTCGCGGGCGGCCCGAAGCCCTCCCGGCCGCCGGCCGGGGGCCCGGAGCGCACGCGGTACGAGTGGCAGGCCGCCGGCCGCTGGATCCTCGCCGCGGCCGTCGCGATCGCGCTGCTCCAGGGTGCCGCCTGGTACGTCGGCGGGGACGCCGCCGACCCGCTGCGGACGTGGCGGCAGAGGATGCTGTGGGTGATCGGCATCAACCTCGTGATCGCCCTGTCGTACACCTTCTTCCCGAAGGCGGCCCCCAAGGCGTCCGAGCCGTCCCGCGGGGCGGGCTCCGACGAGCCCGCGCCCCGCCGCTGAGACGGCGGGGCCGCCGGGGGCCTTGGACCCGGCGCGGGGACGGCCGTTCGCCGACGGGCCGGTGACCGGCCGCCGCGACGGCCGGTCACCGCTGGGGTCAGCGTTCGCCGCCCGGCACCCACAGCACGTCGCCGACCTCCTTGTTGGCCGTACGGGCCAGGATGAACAGCAGGTCGGACAGGCGGTTGAGGTAGGTCGCCGTCAGCGGGTTCATCGTCTCGCCGTGCACCTCCAGCGCCGCCCACGTGGAGCGCTCGGCGCGCCGTACGACCGTGCAGGCCTGGTGCAGCAGCGCCGCGCCCGGGGTGCCGCCGGGCAGGATGAAGCTGCGCAGCTTCTCCAACTCCTCGTTGAAGCGGTCGCAGTCCGCCTCCAGCCGGTCGACGTAGAACTGCTCGACGCGCAGCGGCGGGTACTCCGGGTCCGGCACCACCGGGGTGGCCAGGTCGGCCCCGACGTCGAACAGGTCGTTCTGCACGCGGACGAGCACGGTGACGACCTCCTCGGGCAGCTGCCCGAGGGCGATGGCCGTGCCGAGCACCGCGTTGGCCTCGTTGGTGTCCGCGTACGCCGCGATCCGCAGGTCGGTCTTGGCGGTACGGCTCATGTCGCCGAGGGCGGTCGTGCCCTTGTCGCCGGTGCGGGTGTAGATGCGCGTCAGATTCACCATGGGTCCAGCCTAGTTACGCGCGGGTCCGATGCGGGGGTGCTGTGCCCACGATCACGGTCGTGGCCCGCCCCCCGGCGGGCGCCCCGGCTGACCGGGCGGGCCGGGCCGTCTCGGTGTCGTGCGGGTGTGACGTCCGTCATGTGAGACGTGACGCGCATTACTTCACAGTCACACGACCCCTCACGGGCGCTAATCTCCGGCCGAGAGCAGTTGTGTGGAACGCGTGCCTGCGTCAAGAGAACAAGGGGTGTGCAGTGGCTGGGAAGCTCGCCGTCATCGGTGCCGGACTCATGGGTTCGGGCATCGCGCAGGTGTCCGCTCAGGCGGGCTGGGACGTCGTGCTGCGCGACGTCACCGACGCGGCGCTGACCCGCGGTACGGACGGCATCAAGGCCTCGTACGACAAGTTCGTCTCGAAGGGCAAGCTGTCCGCCGAGGACGCGGAGGCCGCGCTCGGCCGCATCACGACGAGCACCGACCTCGGCGCGGTCGCCGACGCGGACATCGTCGTCGAGGCCGTCTTCGAGAAGCTCGAGGTCAAGCACGAGATCTTCCGCAGCCTCGACGAGATCGTCCGCGAGGACACCGTCCTGGCCTCCAACACCTCCGCCATCCCGATCACGAAGATCGCCGCCGTCACCAAGCGCCCCGAGCGCGTGGTCGGCGCGCACTTCTTCTCGCCCGTCCCGATGATGCAGCTGTGCGAGCTGGTCCGCGGGTACAAGACGAGCGACCAGACCCTGGCCACCGCCCGCGAGTTCGCCGAGTCGGTCGGCAAGACCTGCATCGTCGTCAACCGCGACGTGGCCGGCTTCGTGACCACCCGCCTCATCTCCGCGCTGGTCGTCGAGGCGGCAAAGCTGTACGAATCGGGCGTGGCGTCCGCCGAGGACATCGACATCGCCTGCAAGCTGGGCTTCGGGCACGCGATGGGACCGCTGGCGACCGCCGACCTGACGGGCGTCGACATCCTGCTGCACGCCACCAGCAACATCTACACCGAGTGCCAGGACGAGAAGTTCGCCCCGCCGGAGCTCATGCGCCGCATGGTCGACGCGGGCGACATCGGCCGCAAGAGCGGACAGGGCTTCTACACGCACTGACCGCGCAGAGCGCACGACCGGCGCCCGGTCCCGCCCGCCACGGCGGGCGGGGGCGCGCGCCGGTCCGTCCGGACCGGTCCCGGGACTCACCCCTGAGGGTGAATTCGGTATCGGTTCGCTCACGGTCGGCAACTTCGCCCCACCTGGCGCAGTCAGTTGCAGTGAGAGTTGCCGACCATACGCACGCACGCAGTACTGCCGGGGAGCACACACATGAACATCAGGGGCGACCACACCGGACTCGCAGTCGGCGGCCGCCTCGACGTGCGCAGCGCGGCGGACGCCCGCACCGCCCTGCACAGCGCGCTCGACGACGGGGACGGGGACCTCGTCCTCGACCTCACGGGCCTCGACTCGTGGGACGCGACCGGACTCGGCGTCATCATGGGCGCCCACCGGCGGGCCGGGCGCACCGGCCGCCGGCTCGTGCTGCGCGGCGTGCCGCCCCAGATGCAGCGCCTGCTCGTCGCCACCCGGCTGCACCGGATCCTCGCCATCGAGGGCGGACTCGCGGCGGAGACGCTGCCGCGGGTGTGAGCGCACGGGTGGCCGGAGCGTGCCGGCGCCCGGGGTGGATGCGGGTCGCGGACACCCGCCGCTGACGGGGGTCGCCGACACGGGTCGCGGGCCCGGCGCACGGACGGACGGCGCGACCCCTCGCGTCCGGGGCCTGACCCTACGGGCAGGTAACGGGTCGGGGCGTGTTGAGGCCGGAACGTGATGAAGCGGTGGGGATGGGACCCCGGCTGTTCCTGGATACTGGCCCAACGTCTAGGGTTCGGCCGTCGGCCCCTGTCAACCCTCGGGGCGGACGCCGGACCAAAGCTGCAGCGGAGTGTGCGAAGGCCGGGAAGGACGACGGCGCACGACGCGATCGGGGGGCTTGGTCATGGAGCGGACATTCGGCACACCGGAAGAGCGCTCGTCAGTGCCGGGGGGCGGCGCTGACGGAGCGGGCACGACGGGGGGATCCGGCGCGGCCGGGGGGCCCGCCGCCGACCCGATCGACACCGTGCGCCACTCGCTCGTCAAGGGCGCCACGAACTCCGGCCCGGCCCGCATCACCCGCCTCCTCAGCGGTGACTACCTGCTGACCGTCAACCCCGTCGACGGCAGCGAGATAGAAGCCCGCCGCCCCGACACCGAGACCCCCGGCGACGCCCGTCGCGACGCCCGGTCCCGGGCCGCGATACGCAGGGCGGCCCAGCCGCCCGTCCCCTCCGGTCCGCCGGCCCCGATCCTGCCGCTGCTGGAGCGCGAGGAGGAGCGCGAGCGCCTGGTCCGCCTGCTCAGCCGCGGCCGCTCGGTCCGCCTCACCGGCCCCGCCGGATCCGGCCGTTCCGCGCTCCTCGACGCCGTCGCCGACGCCTGCGCCGACCTCGCGCCCGACGGCGTCGTACGCCTCTCCGGACACCGGCAGAGCCCCACCGAGCTGCTGTACGCCCTCCACCACGCGGTGTACGACGCCCCCGGCTACCGGCCCGACCGGGCCGAGCTGCTCGAGCGGGTGGCCGGCATCGGCGCGGTCGTCGTCCTCGACGACCTCGAGTGCGGCGGGGAAGCGCTCGACGAACTGCTGCGCGCCACGCCCGAGTGCGCCTTCCTGCTCGCGGCCACCCCCGACACTCCCGCCCCCTCCGAGGACTCCCACCTGGAGGAGATCTTCCTGGGCGGTCTCGGCCGCACCGCCTGCGCGGTGCTGCTGGCCGCTGCGGTCGGCCGCAAGCTGACCGACGAGGAGACCGCCTGGGCGGGCGACCTGTGGTTCGCCTCCGAGGGGCTCCCGCTGCGCTTCGTGCAGGCCGGCGCGCTGCTGCGGCAGCGCGACGAGCTGATGGGGGTGGTCCCGGACCCCGCCGCCGACGCGGTCGCCGACGCGGTGCCGGGCTCTGACATCGATGCCGAGGAACCCGGGGTCTTCGAGAAGCGGGCCCCGGCCGTCAAGCTGCCCGCTCTCGCCGAGAGCGCGGCCCCCGCCGCGCTCCTGGCCTCCCGGCTCGGCGAATCCGCGCGCGAGGCACTGCGGTTCGCGGTGGCCCTCGGCGGCGAGCTGCCGCACCAGGCCCACCTGCCCGCGCTGGTCGGCGACACGCACGCCGACACCGCCGTCGGCGAACTCCTCGCCTGCGGCCTGATCACCGCCGCCGGACCGCGCTACCGGCTGGCCTCCGGGGTGCAGCGGCAGCTGGAGGAGGCCGGTTACGGCGACGAGGCCGCCGCGCACGCCCTGACGGCCGCTCAGCACTACGCCTGGTGGACCGGGCACCCCTCCGTCGCCCCCGAGCGGGCCGCGGCCGAGGCGGACGCCGTACTGGCCGCCCTGGCCGCGCTCGTGGCCGCCACGCCCGAGGACGGGCGGCCCAGCGCCGCCGTGCTGCTCGCCCGTACCGCCGCCCCCGCGTTCGCGGGCGGGCTGCACTGGAGCGCGTGGGAGCGGGTGCTGCGGGCCGGGCAGGAAGCGGCCCGGATCGCCGGCGAGGTCGCCGAGGAGGCGTACTTCCACCACGAACTGGGCATCCTGGCGCTCTGCGGCGGCCGGTTGGACCGGGCCCGCGCCGAGCTGGAGGCCTCCATCGGACTGCGCGGGGCGCTGGCCGACAAGCGGGGCATGGTGGCCGGCCGGCGCGCACTGGCGCTGGTCGCGGACCGCACGGGCGGGCCGCTGTCGCCGCCGCTGATGCTGGCCGCGCCGCCGGTGGGCCCGGCGTCGGATGCGCGGACCGAGGTGCTGCCGCCGGTGCGGGGCGGCCTGCCGGAGATCGACCTGGAGCTGGAGGCGGAGCCGGTCGTCAAGGACGCCTTCCCGACGCTCGCGCCGCCGCGCGGCGACGTCACGGCGACGCCGCCGGTGCCGCTGCCGTCGGTCTCGGGCCGGGGCCCGGTGCCACTGGGCGCGGACGGTAGGGGCTTCCCGGGTGCCGCGGGCGGTGCCGGCCCCGCCGGGCCGGCGGCGGGCGCGACCGGGCCGACCGGGGTCGCCGGGGTCCGGGGCGGCACGCCCGCGTCCGGGCACCAGTACTCGCCGACCGACGTGACGACGTCCTTCGCCGCGGCCGGCCTGCGCGCCGGTGCCGCCCGGCCGGGTGGCTCCCGCGGCGGTGCGGGCGGCAGGGTCGCCGGGCTGTTCAGCGGGGCCCGGCGCAACGTCGTGGCCGCGGCGGCCGGCGCGGTGCTGGTGGCCGTCCTCGGTACGGCCGTCACCCTCGGTCTGAGCGGTGGGGAGCAGAGGACCCCCGGGCAGGGCACGCGCACGGAGCAGTCGGTGACCGGCGGCTCCGGCGACCCGTCGGCCACCGAGGACGACACGGCTCCGGAGGACGACGCGACCGACTCGCAGGAACCGGCCGCCCCCACGATGACGGACGGGCCCGGCTCGTCCGACGAGCCGACGCCGGGGGTCACGGGCAGCGCGACGGCATCGGCGTCCCCGTCGGGCGGGACGCGCTCGCCGTCGACCGGGCCGTCGCCGTCGCACACGCGGTCCACGTCCCCGAAGCCGTCGGACTCGGCCACGCCGCCGAAGCCGTCGGAGTCGGCCACGCCGCCGAAGCCGTCGGACGATCCGACGCCGCCGACCAAGTCGCCGACCCAGCCGACCGATCCGACGGGCGGCAACACCTCCGACGGCGCCACGGGCACGTCCCCGTCCTCCTGACCCCGCCGGCCGCCCGCCGGTCCGCCCCCGACCCCGCTCGGCGGGTGGGCCGGTCCCGCCCCTCGTACCGGGGTGGGGGCGGACCGTTGCCCGTGCCGCGCCGGTGGGCCCTGCGGGGCGAGTTCCCCTCCCCACCCCTTCCCGCAACCGTGGCTTGCGACCACGGACGCCGCCCCCACCGGGCTCCGCCCGCGTGAACCCGGGCGCTGCGCGCCGGGTGCGCTCAATCGCCGCGCGGGCTGGATTTGGCCGCCGCTCGGCGGTGGTGGGCGCCGCGTGCCCAGGGCTCCGCCCGCGTGAACTCGGGCGCTGTGCGCCGGGTGCGCTCAATCGCCGCGCGGGCTGGAATTGTCCCCACCAGGCTGATGTACAGCCCCGCCGGCGTTTGAGGCGGAGCGGCGCGGAGCGCCGGCTCGGGGCATGCGGGGCTCCAGCCCGCCCGGCGTTCGAGGGCAGAAACGGTGAAGGGGCGGGGAGGGGAACGGCCCCGCAGGGCAACGGACCGCAGGAGGCGGCGGCGGCGCGCCGGGGACCGTACGGCCGCGGCCCGTCGGCGTGGGGGACGCGGACGGGCCGGGGGAGGAGGGGGCGGTGGCTGCGGGGCCGACCCCGGGCGCGAGCCCGGAGCGGGAGGCGACCCGGGTCAGAAGAGGCGGAGCTTGTCGTCCTCGATGCCGCGGAGGGCGTCGTAGTCGAGCACGACGCAGTCCATGCCGCGGTCCGTGGCAAGGACCCGCGCCTGCGGCTTGATCTCCTGTGCGGCGAACACGCCCTTCACCGGCGCGAGGTGCGGATCCCGGTTCAACAGCTCCAGATAGCGCGTCAGCTGCTCGACGCCGTCGATCTCGCCCCGCCGCTTGATCTCGACCGCGACCGTCGCCCCGTCCGCGTCCCGGCACAGGATGTCCACCGGCCCGATGGCCGTCATGTACTCGCGCCGGATGAGCGTGTAGCCCTCGCCCAGCGTCTCGATCCGGTCGGCGAGCAGCTCCTGGAGGTGCGCTTCCACGCCGTCCTTGATCAGCCCCGGGTCGACGCCCAGCTCGTGGGAGGAGTCGTGGAGGACTTCTTCCATCGTGATGATGAGCTTCTCGCCCGCCTTGTTGATGACGGTCCAGACGCCGGCGTCGTCACCCGTCCCCTCTTTGAGGGTGCAGGGGGGAGACATCCAGTTGAGCGGTTTGTACGCCCGGTCGTCCGCGTGGATCGAAACGCTCCCGTCGGCCTTCACGAGGATCAGCCGGGGGGCGGAGGGCAGGTGGGCGGTGAGCCGGCCCGCGTAGTCGACGGAGCAGCGGGCGATGACGAGACGCATGGTCCGCAACGCTACTCGACCGACCGGCCCCGACGCGATTCGCCCCCGAAAGCCCCCTTCGTTAGTGGCTCGTTGTATGCGCATTCTCCTGGTGCCGTACCCAACGGGCGCCTACCGTGTTAGCGGGAGGTTGCGAAGCGTGCACGCTGCGTCGCGGCCTCCTTCCCTGCCCGTAAGACTCCGGTCACCCGGGGTCGCGAGAGGAGAACCCATGTCGCTCGACGTCTCACCGGCCCTACTCGAACAGGCCGAGCGAGGCGAGGTCGACGAAGCCGCTTTCGTCGACTGCGTCCGGACCTCCCTGCCGTACGCATGGGAGATGATCAGCTCTCTGGTGGCCCAGCTGAAGGTGGACGGCGGGGACCTCGCCGACAACCAGACGCCGCCCCCGGACGAGCAGGCCCGCGGCCAGCTGCTGCGCGCCCTTGCGAGCGACGCGATACGCGGTGCGCTGCAGCGGCACTTCGGCGTGCGTCTCGCGTTCCAGAACTGTCACCGCGTGGCGGTCTTCCCGCTGGACCCGGCGGTGGACGAGCGGCTCGCCCGCTTCACGTCCGTACGGGCCCAGTTGCTCAACCAGTCGCCCGAGCTGCGCGACTGCTAGAACCCCGCTGCCGCTCCGTATCGCGGGAGGTGCAACTGATACCGGAGCGGCAGCCCCCGTGCGGGACGCGGGCATCGCGGGCGTCGGCCCGTCATCCGAGGTGGGGCAGGACCTCGGCGCCGAGCCGCCGGACGTTCTCCTCCGTCGCCGCCAGTTCACCGGAGCCCTCCACGAGCAGGGCGAAACGTCTGATGCCCGTGCGCTCCGCGGTGGCCGCCAGCCGGTCCGCGGCGAGCCGGGGGGTGCCCACCGGGTGCAGCGCGCAGAGCAGTTCGGTGTACGCGACGGGGTCCCGCATCGTCCGCACCCGCCCGTCCACCGTCACGTGGGCGTCCAGCCCCTGCCTGAACCAGCCCGGCATGGCCTTGAGCAGCAACTCGCGCGCCTCGCTGGTGCGGTCCGCCAGCTGAGCCACCCCGGCCGAGACGTGCCCGGCCGCCGCGACGGACTCGGGGGAGCGGCCGGCCGCCAGCGCGGTCTCGCGCCACAGGGCGACCATCGCGGCCTTGTCCTCGTCTCCGCAGTGCATGCCCAGCAACATCGGCAGCCCCCGCTCGGCGGCCAGCCGCACCGACGCGGGCGAGGTGCACGCCACGACCACCTCGGGCGGCCCGCCGTCCCCGTCCAGCGCCTCCGCCGGCCGCGGTACGACCGGCACCTCGCGGAAGGCGTACCGCTCGCCGGCGGCCCCCACCCGGGGCTCGGTGAGCCAGCGCAGCAGCAGGTCCAGCGACTCGGGGAAGTCCCGCTCGTACGCCGGCAGGCCGGAGCCGAAGACCTCCAGGTCCACCCACGGGCCGCCGCGGCCGACTCCGAGCGTGAACCGCCCGCCGGAGGTCAGGTGCAGCAGCGCGGCCTGCTCGCCGAGCGCCACCGGATGGGCGCTCGGCAGCACGCTGACCGCCGTGCCCACCCGGATCCGTCGGGTCCTCCCGAGCAGCAGGGCCGCCAGCGTCACCGCCGACGGGCACACGCCGTACGGAACGAAATGGTGCTCGGCCAGCCACACCGAGCCGAGCCCGGCGTCCTCGACCACCTCGGCGGTCCGCACCGCGCGGTGCAGCGCCTCCCCCTGTCCCTGGCCCGGGAACTGGGCCGCCAGTACAAATGCCCCTACGTCGAACGTTCCCACACGCATCGCCTTCTGCCTCCTCGCGGCTGACGCGGCTCCCCCATGGCAACAACGTCTGACACGTGCCAAAGGCACGGGCAGGGGCGGAAGTTATTGAGATTGTCGGGGAATCAGTCCCGAGGTGGCCGGGACGGCCGTCGTCCGCCGCGGTCCCCGACGCTCCTCCCTACCGCAACCATGCGGTCATGCCCCGGCGCGGCGCGTAGTCTGGGGGAAATCCCTGTCCGCCGCCGCCCCGTGAGGTATACGTGTCACCGCGCCACAATCGCCCCCGCCGGGGCGAGAGCCCGGACGAGCCCCCTAGCACCGGATACGACCGCTACGGGCTGGAGCGCGTCGAGGAGTACCAGGGCGAGGACTGGCGGGTCCGCCAGGTCGCGGGGGCCGGCGCGGCGGGCAAGCGGTACCGCTGCCCGGGCTGCGACCAGGAGATCCCGTCCGGCGTGCCGCACGTCGTGGCCTGGCCGGAGTACGGCGGCGTGGACGACCGGCGCCACTGGCACAAGGCCTGCTGGAACGCGAAGGACCGCCGCACCTCGCGGGTGCAGCGGTCCCGCAACGCCCCCCGCCACTAGGGGTCGGGCCCCACGTCACCGGGTGGCGGGGCCGGGTCACACGTCCCGGGCCGCCACCGACCGGTACGAGGCGAACACCGCCGCAGCCGTGATCCCGGCCAGCACGAGCAGCTGGGGCAGACCGCTCTGCGGGCCGTCCAGCTCGGTCGCCGGCATCCCGAAGACCGAGGCGAGCCCGACCGGCGCGCTGTAGGACAGCAGCAGCTGCCCCACGTGCAGCGTGCGCTCCCAGATGAACAGGAACGTCGGCATGATCGCCGGGAGCGCCAGCGCACCCAGCATCGTCGTGACCGCGCCCACCGAGTGCCGCAGCAGTGCGCCGACCGCGAGGCCGAGCAGACCCAGCAGGGTCACGTACGCACTGCCGCCGACCAGTCCGGACACGGCCCGGCCGAAGGCGTGCGGACCGGCGCCGGGGCCCGCGTGCAGCACCATGGTCATGAGCGTGACCAGGGTGACGGAGCCGAGGACGACGGTGAACGCGAGGACGGCGAACACCAGGTACTTCGCCGTCAGGACCCGGTACCGGTCGGGGGCGGCGGTGAAGGTGGTGCGGATCAGCCCGGTGCCGTGCTCGGAGGCGACCATCAGCACGCCCAGCGTGATCACGCCGACCTGGCCGAGCATGATGCCCATGAGGCCGGGCAGGGTGAAGGGCTGGAAGCTGTAGTCGCCGTCGTCCGTGTTCGAGGCGAGCAGCATGCCGATGCCGACCGTGACCACCACCGTGGCGATCAGCGACCAGACCGTCGAGCGGACCGTCCGGACCTTGGTCCATTCGGACAGCACGGCGTGCCCGAGGGTGGGTCTGGCGATCGGGATGTCGGAGACGTACCCCTGGGTGGCGGTGGTCCCGCTCATCGGTCGTCCTCCTTCCGCTCGCTCGTACTCGCCAGGTCCGCGGCCTGCGCGGGCATCAAGAAGGGCTTGCCGCCCGCTCCGGGCGGCGGCGGCGCGTACCAGCCCTCGGGCCCGATCCGCTCCGGCTCCTCCTCGGCCCAGGCGTCCGCCGGCGGCTCCGGCTCGCGCAGCTCGGCCCGCGGGTCCTCGGTGGAGGTGAACTCCAGCGAGCTCTGGGTCAGGCGCATGTACGCCTCCTCCAGCGAGGCCGTGTGCGGGGAGAGCTCCCACAGCCGGATGCCGGCCCCGTGCGCGACGTCGCTGATCCGCGGCAGCGGCAGACCGGTGACGCGCAGCGCACCGTCCGGTTCGTGCAGCACGGCGGCGCCGGCCCCGGTGAGCAGGGTGGCCAGCCGGTCGGCGGCGCCGGGCTCGTCGTCCGCGGTCCGCACCCGGCCGAAGCCGGCCGAGTTGTGGGAGATGAAGTCCTGCACGTTCATGTCGGCCAGCAGCCGGCCGCGGCCGATCACGATGAGGTGGTCGGCGGTCAGTGCCATCTCGCTCATGAGGTGGGAGGAGACGAACACGGTGCGGCCCTCGGAGGCGAGCTTGCGCATGAGGTTGCGCACCCACAGGATGCCCTCGGGGTCGAGGCCGTTGACCGGTTCGTCGAAGAGCAGCACCTGCGGGTCGCCGAGCAGGGCGGCGGCGATGCCGAGCCGCTGGCCCATGCCGAGGGAGAAGCCCTTGGTGCGCTGCTGCGCCACGTCCTGGAGGCCGACCACGCCGAGCACCTCGTCGACCCGGCGTTCCGGGATGCCGGAGAGCTGCGCGAGGGCGAGCAGGTGGTTGCGGGCGCGGCGGCCGCCGTGCAGCGCCTTGGCGTCCAGGAGGGCGCCGACGTGCCGCTGGGCGTTGGGCAGCTCCCGGTACGGGTGGCCGCCGATGGTGACCCGGCCCGCGGTGGGGCGGTCGAGGCCGAGGATCATGCGCATGGTCGTGGACTTGCCCGAGCCGTTGGGGCCCAGGAAGCCCGTCACCGCGCCCGGCCGGACCTGGAAGGACAGCTGGTCGACGGCGGTCTTCGTGCCGTAGCGCTTGGTCAGGCCGACTGCCTCGATCATGCCTCTCTCGCCCTCGTGAGCCGGGGTGCCGTTCGTCCCGGCAGGAAGTAAGAGAGTATCGGCCGGTTGACGGTTCCCGCCCGGGGCGGAAGTCCCGTCCGGTGTGGATCAGGGTCGAATCAGGGTTGGGTCAGGGTCGTCCCTGAGAGGGGGGTGGGGGTGGGCGGGGTCGGGGGCGGCTCGCTTCGGGGGTGGGTCCCGCGAGGATGGGGTGGCCCGGGGGTGGGGGACCCACGGGGGATGGGTGGCTGCGCTAGGCGTCCCGGCGGCGTAGGACGGCGTAGCCGCCCACCAGGGCGGCGGCCACCCAGAGGAGCATGATGCCCAGGCCGCCCCAGGGGCCGTACGGGGCCTGGTCGGAACCCATGGCGCGGGGGACCACCTGCATGATCTTGGAGCCGGCCTGGTCCGGGAAGTAGCGGGCCACCTCCTTGGCCTTCGGCACATTCGACAGGATCTGCGAGATCAGGAAGAAGAACGGCACGAGGATGCCCAGCGACAGCATCGAGCTGCGCAGCATCGCGGTGACGCCCATGGAGAAGACCGCGATCAGGGCCATGTAGAGGCCGGCCCCCACGACCGCCCGCAGGACGTTCGGCTCGCCGATGGACGTGCGGTGGGAGCCGAGCAGGGCCTGGCCGAGGAAGAAGGAGAGGAAGCTGGTGGCCAGGCCGACCAGCAACGCCAGGACGCCGGCCACCGCGACCTTGCTGAAGAAGAACGTGGCCCGCTGCGGGACCGCGGCCAGTGAGGTGCGGATCATGCCGGAGCTGTACTCGGTGCCCACCACCATGACGCCGAAGACCACCATGGCGAGCTGGCCCAGCACCATGCCGGAGAAGCTGACCAGGGTCGGGTCGAAGGTGGCCCGCTCCAGTTCGGAGAGGTGGGTGAACTGGGACTTGGTCAGCGCGGCCAGCCCGGCGCTGAGGCCCACGGTGACGACGAGGGCGGAGATGAGGGTCCAGGACGTCGAGGCGACCGTACGGATCTTGGTCCACTCGGACGTGAGGACGGCGGGTACCGCAGCCACGCTCAGTCCTCCTTCCTCGTCTTGGTCGTCCTGGTCGCCTTGGTCTCGGCGGTCTTCGCCCGTGCCTCGGTCCACGAGCTGCCCCAGCCGGGTGCGCCGGGAGCCTGGCGCGGCTCCTCCGCCAGGGGGCCCGTCGGCAGGGGCAGGCCCGCGGCGTCCTCGCCGGGGGAGTGCGCGTGGTACTCGACGGTCTCGGCGGTCATGCGCATGAAGGCCTCCTCCAGGGAGGCCCGCTGGGGGCTGAGCTCGTGCAGCACGATCTGGTGCCGGGCGGCGAGCTCGCCGAGTTCCTCGGAGGTGACCGCGTCGATTTCGAGTGCCCCGGAGCCCGCGCTCACGGCGGGGATTCCGTTACTCGCGAGTAGGTCCTTGAGGTGTTCCTGCTGGGGCGAGCGGATGCGCACATAACTGCGTGAGTTCTGCTGGATGAAATCGGCCATGGAGGTGTCCGCGAGGAGTCGGCCCTGGCCGATCACGATCAAATGATCCGCAGTCAGTGCCATTTCGCTCATGAGATGGCTGGAAACGAAGATCGTTCGCCCTTCGGACGCCAGACCTTTCATCAGATGTCGGATCCAGTGAATTCCCTCGGGGTCCAGACCATTGACGGGTTCGTCGAACATGAGGATCTTCGGATCGCCGAGCAGTGCGGAGGCGATTCCCAGCCGCTGGCCCATGCCCAGGGAAAAACTCTTCGTCTTCTTGCGCGCCACCGCCGTCAGACCGACCGTGTCCAGCACCTCCGCCACCCGGCTCGCGGGGATGCGGTTGGACTGCGCCAGGCAGAGCAGGTTGTTGTACGCGCTGCGGCCGCCGTGCATGGCCTTGGCGTCCAGCAGGGCCCCGATGTACTTCAGCGGTTCGTCGAGCTCCCGGTAGTGCCGGCCGTCGATCCGGACCGTGCCGCTGGTCGGGTTGTCGAGATCGAGCATCATCCGCATGGTGGTCGACTTGCCGGCCCCGTTGGGCCCGAGGAAGCCGGTCACCACTCCGGGCCGCACGCGGAAGCTGAGGTCGTCGACGGCGAGTTTGGGTCCGAAGCGCTTCGTGAGGCCTTCGAGCTCGATCATGCCGCTCACGCTAGAACGGCCCAGGGCCCCCCGCCACCGGAGTGACGAAGGGCCCTGGGTCTCGGGGGTGGTGCGGCGCCGGCGTGCGGCACCGGGGTGCTGCGTGCCGTGGTCAGCGGCTCTGCTGGGCCGGGACCCCGCGGGAGACCGGCTCGTCGTCGACGATCGGGTTGGCCGCCGCGACCGCCGCGCCGGTCAGCGTCGCGAGCATCTCGCGGACGTTGGTCAGCTGGGCGTTGATGGAGTCGCGGCGGTTGGTGAGCGCCGCCAGCTCGCGCTCCGATTCGCTGCGGATGCGGTCCGCCTTGGCGTTGGCGTCGGCCACGATGTCCTCGGCCTGGCGCTGCGCGGTCTCCACCGTCTGGCGGGCCCGGCGCTCGGCGTCGGTACGCAGCTTCTCGGCCTCCAGGCGCAGCTGCTCCGCCCGGTGCTCGATCTCGGCGAGGCGCTTCTCGGCCTTGGCCTGGCGGGAGGCGAGGTCGCGCTCGGACTGCTCGCGGCGCTTGGCCAGGTTCGTCTCGAAGTCCGCGGCGGCCTGGGCGGCCTTGGCGCGGGTCTCCTCGAACAGCGCGTCGGCCTCCTCGCGCTTGGACTGCGCGTCCTTCTGGGCCTCGGCGCGCAGGGTCGCGGCGTCGCCCTTGGCCTTCTCGACGATCCGGACACCCTCGTCCTCGGCCTTGGCCTTGCGGTCCGTGGCGAACGACTCGGCGTCGTTGCGGACCTGCTGGGCGGCGGACTCGGCGAGCTCGCGGTGCTGCTCCGCGGCCCGGCGGGCCTCCTCGCGCAGGTCCTTGGCCTCCTCCTCGGCGAGCCGCAGGATCTTCTCGACCCGAGCACCGAGGCCGGCGTACGACGGCTCGGCGTCGCTGACCTGGGCCTGGGCGTTCTGCGTCTCGAGGTGGAGCTCCTCGATGCGCTTCTCCAGGGAGTTGATGCGGGATAGGGCGCTGTCACGATCGGCGACGAGCTTGGAAATGCGGTCGTCCACCTGACCGCGGTCGTAACCACGCCGCACGAGCTCGAAGCCGAAGGGGGAGGAAGTGTCGCTCATGGGGTTCCTGTCGAATGAGACCGGTGAGGTGTTAGGGGAATCCTAGGCGTCCGAGCGGCGTGTCATCGAGTCAATCCGCGTTTGATCTGGACAATGACACCCCTTTTGAGTGGCAAGGCGCAAGAACCCTTGTCACCCGTTCGCCTGAACCCCCATCAGGAGCACACATTCGGGCGGGGTGTCTAGCCCTCCGACGACTTGCCACCCGAACGAGTGGGGCCCGCCGGGGCGCCGACCTTCACCCCGCCGGCGCCGTTGGACGACGACTTTCCGCCACCTCCGGGTGCCTCGAATGATTCCAACGCCTCAAGTACGTCCTGGACACGGGAGATCTCGGCCTGAATGTCCTCCCGGCGGCGCACCAGGACCTCGAGCTCCCGGCGGCCCTCCTCGATCAGCCGCTCGGCCTCGGCCTCGGCCTCGGTGCGCATGCGCTCGGCCTCGCGGACCGCCTCGGCCTTCTTCTGCTCGGCCTCCTTGAGCAGCTGCTCGGCCTTCTTCACCGCGGCGATGCGCACCTTGCTCGCCTCGCTGCTCGCCTCGGACACCAGGTCCTTGGCCTTCGCCTCGGCCTGGGCGCTCTGCTCGGTGGCCGCCTTGACCAGCTTGTCCACCCGCTCACCCGCGGACTTCATCTGCTCGGCGGTCTCACGGCGGGCACGCTCGTGCAGCTCCTCCACCTCGGCCTCGACGCGGGCCCGCAGCTCCTCCGCCCGCTCCCTTATGGCGGACGAGTCCGTGCGGGCGCCGACGAGCAGCTCGTCCGCGTCCGTGCGGGCCTTCTCGACCAGGGTGTTGCCCTCGACGATCGCCTCGTCGGTGATGCGCGCGGCCTCCGTACGGGCCGCGTCCACCATCGCGTCGGCCTGCTCCTCGGCCGCGGTCGTCGCCGCCAGCGCCTGCTGGGCCGCGTCCGTCGTCAGCTTGTCCGCCTCGGTGACGGCCTCCGAGACGAGGCGGTCGACCTGCTCGGCGGCCTCGGTGCGGCGCTTGTTCGCCGCCTCGCGGGCCTCGTCCAGCAGCCGCTCGGTCTCCTCGCGCGCCTCGGTGCGCAGCCGCTCCGCCGCCTCGGCGGCCTCGGACTTGACCCGCTCGGCCTCCGACCGGGTGCGCGCGGCGTGCTCCTGTGCCGAGCCCAGGTCCTCGGCCGCCTCGGTGCGCAGCCGCTCGGCCTCCTCCGCGGCCTCGCCGACCGTACGCTCGTTCTCCTCACGGGTGCGCTCGGTGAGCCGGTCGGCCTCCGTGACGGCCTCCTCGACCAGCCGCGCGGCCTCGGCCCGCGCCTCGTCGAGGGCCTGCTCGGCCTCGCGCTCCGCGGTCGCCAGCGTCTCGCCGGCCGCCACGGTGACCCGATCCGCCTCGGCGGTCGCCTCGCCGACGATCCGGCCGCCCTCGGCGCGCGCGTCGTCCAGCAGCTGCGCGGCCTCGGTGCGCAGCCGCTCGGCCTCCTCCGCGGCCTCGCCGACCGTACGGTCGTTGGCGGCCTGCGTCTCGACCGTCATCCGCTCGGTCTCGGCGGTGGCCTCGCCGATCAGCCGGGCGCCCTCCGCACGGGCGTCCTCCAGCGTCCTCGCCGCGTCCCGCTCCGCGTCGGTCAGGGTCTCGGCGGCCTTGGCCGTCAGGGACTCCGCCTCCGACGCGGCCTCGGCGACCAGGCGGTCGGCCTGCTCGGCGGCCTCCGTGCGCAGCCGGTTGCGCTCGGCACGGGCCTCGTCGAGCACCTCGGCGGCCTCGCCGCGGACGGCCTCCGCCCGCTCCTCGGCCTCGGCCAGGACCTGGCCGGCCTTCTCGGCCGACTCCGAACGGATCCGGTTGGCGTCCTCGCGGGCGTCCGCCTTGGTGCGGGCCGCGTCGCGCTCGGCCGCGGCCAGCGCGTCGGTGGCCTCGGTGCGCAGGCGCTGCGCGTACTCGGCCGTGTCGGCGCGCAGCCGCTCGGTCTCCTCGGTCGTCTCGGACCGCAGCTGCTCGGTCTCCTCGTGCGCCTCGGTGCGCAGCCGCTCGGCCTCGGCGATCGCGTCGCCGACGGTCCGCTCGGCCAGCGCCTTGGCGGCGTCGGTCTCCTCGCGGGCCTCGGTGCGGATCCGGTTGGCGTCCTCGGTGGCCCGCTCCCGCTCGGCGTACGCGTCGGAGCGGACCCGGTCCGCCTCCTCCTCGGCCTCGGTGCGGGTGCGCTCGGCCGCCACCTCGGCGGCACTGCGCAGGCCGGAGATCTCCTCCTCGGCCTGCTCGTGCAGGCCCGCCACGGATTCGCGCACCTCACGGGCGGTCTGCTCGGCGGCCGACACCAGCTCGGTGGCGCGGGCGTCCGCCTCCTCCACCAGCCGCACGGCCTCCGCCTCGGCGTCCTCGACGCGCTTGCGGGCCGCGGCCAGCAGCTCCTCGCTCTGCTCGCGGGCCTGGGAGCGCTCGCGCTCGGCCTCCTCGCGGGCGGAACCCAGCGTTTCCTCGGCCTCGCGGCGACGCCGCTCGGCCTCCTCCTTCGCCGCGGCCAGGGCCTCGGCGGCCTCCTCGGCCACCCGCTCGGCGGCCGCCCGGGCCTCCGCGCGCAGCCGGTCCGCGGTCTCCTGCGCCTCGGTGCGCACGCGCTCGGCCTCGACCTCGGCCTCGCCGACCAGCCGGGTCGCGGCCGTCTCGGCCTCGGCGCGCATCCGGCCCGCGTCCTCGGCGGCCTCGGTCCGCTGCCGGGTGGCCTCGGCCTCCGCCTGCTCGCCCAGGGCGCGGCTGCGCTCGGCGGCCTCGGTGCGGACCCGCTCGCTCTCCTCCGCCGCCTCGCGGCGCATCGCCTCCGCGGCACCGCGGGCGTCGCCCAGGGTGCGCTCGGCGGTGGTCAGCCGGCCCTCGGCCTCCTCCTGGAGGCGGGTCAGCTCCGCGTCGGCCTCGCTGCGCCGGTCGGCCAGCGTCCGCTCGGTCTCCTCGCGGCGCGCGCGGGCGGCCGCGTCGGCCTCGGCGCGGACCGCCTCCGCCTGCTCCTCGGCCTCGGCGCGCAGCCGGTCCGCCTCGGCACGGGTGCGCTCCAGCGTCTCCTCGGCCTGCTTGCGCAGGCCGGTGGCCCGCTCGATGGCCTCGGAGCGGACCCGCTCGCTCTCGGCGGCCGCGCCGCGGCGCAGCTCGTCGGCGTCCGCCTTCGACTTGGTGAGCAGCTCCTCGGCGGTCTTGGCCGCCTCCTCGATCTGCTGCACGGCCTCGCGGCGGGCCTCGCCGCGGATCCGCTCGCCCTCGGCGACGGCCTCGGCGCGCAGCTGCTCGGCCTCGCCGCGCAGCCGCCGGGCCTCCTCCTGGAGCTCGACGGTCTTGGCCCGGTACTCCTCGGTGTCGTCCTTGGCCGCGCCCTTGAGCTGCTCGGCCGTGGCCGCCGCCAGCGAGGTCAGCCGGCCCGCCTCCGCCTCGGCCTCGCGGCGGATCCGCTCCGCCTCGTCGGCCGCGGCCTTACGGGTCGCCTGCGCGTCCTCGGAGGCCCTGTTCAGGACGTCCTCGGCGGTGCGGGCCGCCTTCGCCAGCTGGGCCGCGGTGTCCTCCGCGGCGGCGGTGCGGCCCTGCTCCACGGCCTCGGCCAGGACCCGGTCGGCCGCGGCGCGGGCGTCGGCCAGCTTTTGCTCGGCCTCGGCCTTGAGCTCCTCGGCCTCCTTCGTGGCCTCGCCGACCAGCCGGGCGACCTGTTCCTTGGCCGTACGGGTGCGCTGTTCGCCGGCCTGCTCGGCCGACGCCAGCCGCTTGTCCGCGGTCTCCTTCGCCTCGGCCAGGAGCTTGTCGGCCTCGGTACGGGCGGCCCGCAGGGCGGAGTCCGCCTCCTGGACGCGCTGCTCGGCGACCCGGCCCAGGTCCATGGTCTGCTGGCGGGCCTGCTCGGACTCCGCGGTGGCGGAGGTGCGCAGCTGCTCGGCGTGCTCGGTGGCCTCCTGGGCCTGCGCGGAGGCGGCGGTCAGCAGCCGCTCGGCCTCCTTGCGGGCGCGCAGCAGGGTGGCCTCGGCCTCGGTGCGCGCGGCCTCCGCCTCGGAGGTCATCCGGCGCCGGGTCTCCTCGGCGACCCGTGCGGCCTCGGCGCGGGCGGCGTTCAGGGACTGCTCGGCCTCGGCGCGCGACTCGTCCATGAGGCGGCGGGCCTGGGACTCCGTACGGGCGCGCAGCTGCTCGGCCCAGGCGACGTTCTCGTTGACGTGCGCCTCGACGGTCTGGCGCCGCTCGTTGAGCTCCTGGTCCAGGCGCTGGCGGCGGTTGACTGCCTCCTGGTGCAGCTCGGCCTGGAGCCGGGCCTGGTGCTCGGCGTGCTCCTGGAGGATCCGCTGGGTCTGGGCGCGGGCCTCGCGCAGCTCGCGCTCGGCGTCGCTGCGCATCTGGTCCGCCTGGATCTGCGCGTTGCGCAGCAGCTGCTCGGCCTGGTAGCCGATGTCGGCGGATTCGTACGCGGGGCGGGACGCCAACGCGCGCCGCGCCTCGTGGAGCTTGGCGCGCAGCACCTCGACCTGGTAGCCCAGGTCCTCGGCGTGCTGGACGGCCTTCCCGCGCTCCTTCGTCAGCCGCTCCATCTCGGCCTCGAAGCGCGAGAGATGGTCGGCCTCAGGCTGAAGACTCTCCTGGCGTTCGTAGCCCCGCACGGCGCGGTCCCATCCGTCCCCTGGTCGCAAGCTCTCTCCCAAAGCACCGTCCGCCCGCTGAACGGTGCCCCCGGGGAATGGTGTCAGACATCTTGCCGCAAATCGGAAGGCCCCGACCCCTCGGCAAAAACACCAGACCCCGGCCGAGCCACCGCCACTCTACCGGCCAGGGAATCCGGCGGTCAGTGCTCCGCGTGGGGAGAGGGGTTGGAGGTGACCAGTTCGGTCAGGACACCGTGGCAGTCCTTCGGGTGCAGGAACGTGATCCGCGAGCCCATCGAGCCGATCCGGGGCTCGTCGTAGAGCACGCGGACGCCCTTGCCGCGGATGGCTTCGGCGTCCCCGTCGACGTCCGCGGTGCCGAAGGCGATGTGGTGCACGCCCTCGCCGTTCTTGGCCAGCCACTTGCCCACCGCGGAGTCCTCGCGGGTGGGCTCCAGCAGCTGGAGGTAGGAGGCGCCGCCGTCGGACGTCTCGTTGATCTTGAGCATGGCCTCGCGCACACCCTGCTCCTCGTTGACTTCGGTGTGGAACACCTCGAAGCCGTACGTGGCACGGTAGAACTCGACAGTCTTGTCGAGGTCGAAGCAGGCGATCCCGATGTGGTCGATTCTCGTCAGCATGCCTCCAGTGGAGCGGTCGGCAGGGTGGTTACGCAACGTGCGCGCGATCACACCGGATGCCCGATGACGGCACCGAGTGCCGCTCAGTACATTCAGGTAAACCCTCGTTCACTCCTCATCCAAGGGGCCGTGCCTCATGTCCGGAACGAACAGCACTACGTCGGTGATCGTCGCTGGGGCCCGCACGCCCATGGGACGTCTCCTGGGCTCTCTCAAGACGTTCTCCGGCGCCGACCTCGGCGGCGTCGCGATCAAGGCCGCGCTGGAGCGGGCCGGCATCTCCGGCGACCAGGTCCAGTACGTGATCATGGGCCAGGTGCTCCAGGCCGGCGCGGGCCAGATCCCGGCCCGCCAGGCGGCCGTCAAGGCCGGCATCCCGATGAACGTGCCGGCGCTGACGATCAACAAGGTCTGCCTGTCCGGCCTCGACGCCATCGCGCTGGCCGACCAGCTGATCCGCGCGGGTGAGTTCGACATCGTGGTCGCCGGCGGCCAGGAGTCGATGACCAACGCCCCGCACCTGCTCCCGAAGTCCCGCGAGGGCTACAAGTACGGCGCGATCGAGATGCTCGACGCGATGGCGTACGACGGCCTGACCGACGCCTTCGAGGGCATCGCCATGGGCGAGTCCACCGAGAAGCACAACACCCGCCTGGGCATCGAGCGCGCCCCGCAGGACGAGTTCGCCGCCGGCTCCCACCAGCGCGCCGCCGCCGCCCAGAAGAACGGGATCTTCGAGGCCGAGATCACCCCGGTCGAGATCCCGCAGCGCAAGGGCGACCCGGTGCTCTTCTCGGTCGACGAGGGCATCCGCCCCGACACCACCACGGAGTCCCTCGGCAAGCTGCGCCCGGCGTTCGCCAAGGACGGCACGATCACCGCCGGCACCTCCTCCCAGATCTCCGACGGCGCCGCCGCGGTGGTCGTCATGAGCAAGGCCAAGGCCGAGGAGCTGGGCCTGGAGTGGCTGGCCGAGATCGGCGCCCACGGCAACGTGGCCGGCCCGGACAACTCGCTGCAGTCGCAGCCGTCCAACGCGATCAAGCACGCCCTCGGCAAGGAGGGCCTGGAGGTCGCGGACCTCGACCTGATCGAGATCAACGAGGCCTTCGCCGCGGTCGCCGTCCAGTCAATGAAGGACCTGGGCGTGACCCCGGAAAAGGTGAACGTCAACGGCGGCGCGATCGCCCTGGGCCACCCGATCGGCATGTCCGGCGCCCGCGTGGTGCTGCACCTGGCCCTGGAGCTCAAGCGCCGCGGCGGCGGCGTGGGCGCGGCCGCCCTGTGCGGCGGCGGCGGCCAGGGCGACGCCCTGATCGTCCGGGTTCCCCAGGCCTGAGTACCGACCCTCCGCAGATCCCACGCCGAGCGACGCAAAGGAGCGCAGCACGCATGACGGTGGACGTCCCCCAGCTGGTGGCCCAGGCCCGAGAGGGCAGGCCGCGGGCGGTGGCCCGGCTGATCTCACTGGTCGAGGGGGCGTCCCCGCAGCTGCGCGAGGTCATGGCGGCGCTCGCGCCGCTCACGGGCAACGCGTACGTGGTGGGCCTGACGGGCTCGCCCGGGGTGGGCAAGTCCACCTCGACCTCCGCGCTGGTGACGGCGTACCGCAAGGCGGGCAAGCGGGTCGGCGTCCTGGCCGTCGACCCGTCCTCGCCCTTCTCCGGCGGCGCGCTGCTCGGTGACCGGGTGCGGATGTCGGACCACGCCTCCGACCCCGGGGTCTACATCCGCTCGATGGCCACCCGCGGCCACCTGGGCGGGCTGGCGTGGGCCGCGCCGCAGGCCATCCGCGTGCTCGACGCGGCCGGCTGCGACGTGGTCCTGGTCGAGACCGTGGGCGTGGGCCAGTCGGAGGTGGAGATCGCCTCCCAGGCCGACACCTCGGTGGTGCTGCTCGCCCCGGGCATGGGCGACGGCATCCAGGCCGCCAAGGCGGGCATCCTGGAGATCGGCGACCTGTACGTGGTGAACAAGGCGGACCGGGACGGCGCGGACGCCACCGCCCGCGAGCTCAACCACATGCTCAGCCTCGGCGAGTCCCGCGGCCCCGGCGACTGGCGCCCGCCCATCGTCAAGACGGTCGCCGCCCGCGCCCAGGGCGTGGACGAGGTGGTCGAGGCGCTGGAGAAGCACCGGGCGTGGATGGAGGAGCACGGCGTGCTCGCCAAGCGCCGGATCGCCCGGGCCGCGCGCGAGGTGGAGACCATCGCGGTCACCGCCCTGCGCTCGCGCATCGGCGACCTGCACGGGGACCGGCACCTGGACGCCCTGGCCGAGCGCGTGGTGGCCGGGGCGGTGGACCCGTACGCGGCGTCCGACGAGCTGCTGGCGAGCCTCACGGAGGCCTGAGCCGAAAGCCTCGGAGGTCCGGGACGGACCTGAGGCCCCGCCCGCCGGGAGTCCGGCGGGCCGGGTCCCGTACGCGCCGAGGGCCCGCCCCCTCGAAAGGGGGCGGGCCCTCGGCGTGCCCGGGTCTACCCGCGTCAACCTGCGGCGTCGGCGTGCCGCAGCCGCGGTCCGGTGTTAGGCCTTGCCGCGGACGCTGCGCAGGTGCTCGGCGACCGGCTTCAGCGACGTGCGCAGCTCGGCCAGGGCGTCGTCCGACAGCAGGTCGATGAAGTGCTGGCGGACGGAGGCCACGTGGTGCGGGGCCACCTTCCGCATGGTCTCCATGCCCTGGTCGGTGAGGACCGCGTACAGGCCGCGCCGGTCGGACTCGCAGTTGGCGCGGACGACCAGGCCGGCCGCCTCCATCCGGGTGATCTGATGGGACAGCCGGCTCTTGGACTGCAGGGTCGCGGTGGCGAGGTCGCTCATCCGCATGCGGTGGTCCTCGGACTCCGAGAGGTTGACCAGGATCTCGTAGTCGTTGTTCGTCAGGCCGAAGGGCTGGAGATCCTTTTCCAGGCGGTGCGTCAGGAGTCGGTTGACGTCCAGATAGGTGCGCCACGTGCACTGCTCGGCATCGGTCAGCCAGCGGGTGGCGGTCTCAGTCGTCTCCATACAAGGACTCTACCTAAGAAGTTGAATTACGTACAAAATTGCCGGTGGGCCACGGGCATATGCCAGGTGCAGACCGTGATGGTCCGAAGACTATCGGTCACAGCCCGAACCGGCGCTGGAGGTCACCCAGCTGCCCCGGCATCCGCGGGATCCCCAGCTGCTGTCCGCCCATCTGCCCCATCGGGCCCGGAGCATGCGCCGGCACCCCCGGCTCGTGACCCACGGCCCCCATGGCCCGGTCGGGCATCAGCAGCTCCGTCGACTGGAGCAGCACCGTGCCCGCGCCGACGAACTCGAACTGGTGCTCCTCGCCCGAGGCGCCCCCGATGCCGGCCAGCTGCCGCAGCCCGCCCATCACGCCCTGCATGTAGCCGTGGTCGTAGTGGTGGCACGGGGAGGGGCAGTCCGCCCAGCCCACCAGCGCCTGCGGGTCCACCTTCAGCGGCGGCTCCATGAAGACCACCGGCCCGTTCGAGGCCGCCACGAACTTGCCCGTGCCGATCAGCGTCAGGAAGCCCGGCACGATCGACTGCTTCAGCGCCAGCGAGGGCTGGTAGGCCAGCAGGTTCCCCGAACGGATGGTCAGGTTGCCGTTGTCGAGGTCGTACGAGTTGACGTCGAAGGCCCGGTCGGCGAGCAGCATCTTGCCCGAGCCCTCCGCCACCACCCAGTCGGAGGCGTGCAGCGGCGAGTGGAAGCTGGTGCGCAGCAGCCGGTCGAAGCGGCCGTTGCCGATGCCGTTGAACTCGACCTGCCCGTAGTAGGCGATCATCTTGCCCTTCTGCAGGAACCACTGGCTCCCCTTGAGCTCCACGCAGAAGGTGTAGGCGTTGACGTTGTCGTCGGACGGCAGGGAGTACGGGTCGAGGACCACGGGTCCGGTCATTAGAGCTTCTCCTCCGAGGCCTGCACGTACACGACACCGTGACCGGACAGCTCCAGCTGGAACGCCTCGCCCGAGCCACGCCCCACCATGTCCCGCCAGCCGAGCGCGGTGGAGAGCTTGTTGCGCACGTCACCGCGGTGGGCGACGTACGCCTGCGGGTCCACATGGATGGGCCGCTGCGGGGTGATCGGCAGCTCGATGACGCCGCCGTGGGCCATCACGGCCACGGAGCCGTGCCCGGCGAGCGTGGTGGTGAACAGGCCCTGGCCCGTCACCTGGCCGCGCACCATGCCCATGACGCCGCCCTGCTGGCCCATGAACATGGTGCCCTGCTGGAGGGTGCCGTCGAAGGCGAGCAGCCGGTCCGCCTCGACGTACAGGG
Source organism: Streptomyces sp. NPDC093225 (assembly GCF_044753805.1). NCBI lineage: Bacteria > Bacillati > Actinomycetota > Actinomycetes > Kitasatosporales > Streptomycetaceae > Streptomyces > Streptomyces sp. NPDC093225. Next base: position 2,199 of record NZ_JBIVNX010000036.1, on the reverse strand, counting down.
TGTCGCCGGTCATCTGGACCACGTGGACGTGGTGGCCGCCGTGACCGAACATCACCGAGCCCTGGCCCTCGACCGTCATCAGCGGGACCTGCTCGTTGGCCACCCGCCGGCCGATCATGCCCATGACGCCGCCCTGGCCGCCGGCGATGTCGGGCGTGAAGGCGACCTCGCCCCGGTAGGCGATCATCGCGCCGCGCTGGCTGAACAGCCGCTGGCCGGGGACCACCTGGGCCTCGACCATCTTCGAGTTGATCTGGGTGAACGGCATCAGACGTCGCCCCCGATCGTGTTGCGCTCGCTGGGCTGCACGTACACCAGGCCCTCGCCCTCGAAACGGATCTGGAACGCCTCGCCGCCGCCCTCGCCCATCAACGTGCGGAACGTCACACCGGACTGGAAGTGCTGCTGGAGGTTTCCGGTGTGCGCGATGTACGCACCCGGGTCGACGGAGAGCGGGAACTGGGCGCTGACGCGCAGCACCACCGCCGGCCCGTCGGAGAGGATGGCCGCCTGGCCGCTGCCCTCGACGGTGGTGGTGAACAGGCCGTTGCCCGTCGAGGCGCCGCGCAGCCCGGTGAAGGTCGTGCCGGTGCGCAGCCCGCCGTCGGTGCACAGCAGGTTGCTGGACTCGACGTAGAGCTTCTCGCCGTGCAGGTTGACCAGGTTGATCTCGCTCGCGCGGTCGGCGAAGTAGCAGGTGCCCTGGCCCTGCACTTCCATCACGGTCATCTGTTCGCCGGTCAGGCGGCGGGTCACCATGCCTCGGAGACCCTCACCCCCGCCGGACATCTTCTTGAAGGCCATCTGGCCGTCGTACGCGACCATTGACCCGTTCTTCGCTTTGACGGTGTCGCCGGACAGGTCGACGGCGAGCACCTTGCTGCCTTGGAGTCGGAACTGAGCCACGGGGGAGAGGTTAAGGGCAGCGGCCGACACCGAACAGAGCCTCAGGGCCCATATCGGCCCGGACGGGACGCGGATGGGACGACACCGGTACACGGCCGGGACATGCGCGGACGCTCCGGAGCGCCGGCCCGGCGCGTCCGGCCCGCCGGGAGGCACCCCCCGGTCAAGATCCGGTAAACCGGCTTGGGAGAATGGGCCCGGACATTTCGCCCCCGCTCGCAGGTGTCCGCAACGGCCGTCCCCGCCGACCCCCGACCACCCCGCCCCGAAGGTTCACCGTGGACATCAAGACCGCCTCCGCCCTGCACCGGCTGCGCCTCGTCTCCATCCCCGAAGCGCTCTCCTTCCCGGCTCTGCTGATCTTCGGCTCGCTCTTGAGCCGGATCTCCGACGTCAACCTCGTCATGCCGCTGGGCATGCTGCACGGCGTGCTGTTCACGCTGTACGCGCTCTTCCTGCTGGACGTCTGGAACAAGGCCAAGTGGCCGCTGAAGAAGGTCGCCCTCTTCTTCCTGCTCGCCGTCATCCCCTTCGGCGGCCTGTACGGCGACAAGCTCCTCAAGCGCGACGAGTCCGACAGCGTGATCGCCGCCCGCGCCCGCAAGGAAGAGGCCGCCGCGTGATCGTCGCCTTCTCGGTCACCCCGCTCGGCGTCGGTGAAGAGGTCGGCGAGTACGTCGCCGAGGCGGTGCGGGTGGTCCGCGAGTCCGGCCTGCCGAACCGCACCGACGCCATGTTCACCTCCGTCGAGGGTGAGTCGTGGGACGAGGTGATGGACGTCGTCAAGCGCGCCGTCGCGGCCGTCGAGGCGCGCGCCCCGCGGGTCTCCGTCGTCATGAAGGTCGACATCCGGCCGGGTGTGACGGACGGCCTCACCTCGAAGGTGGCCACCGTGGAGCGACATCTGGCGGGTTGACGCCGTTGCGTGTTGCTGCGTGTTGCTACGTGTTGCCTTGGTCGCTGGTCGCTGGTCGCTGGTCGCTGGTCGCTGGTCGCTGGTCGCTGGTCGCTGGTCGCTGGTCGCTGGTCGCTGGTCGCTGGTCGCTGGTCGCTGATCGCTGATCGCCGATCGCCTTTCGGCTTGCGCTTTCCGGTTGGCGATTCTCCTGGAGCCCCGTCGCGTTCGTCCGGCGGGCTTCGGACGCCTCTCGCTTCGGGGGTGGGTCCCGTGGTGTGTGGGTCCCCTCGGCGCTTGACGGGGGCGGCCTGCAGGCCCTGCGGCAGGCCCACCCCAGGGGCAAGGGGCTTCGCCCTGGCCTTCGGCCACCCCTGGCCCGGGCCTGCCTCCGGTCC
>NZ_JBIVNX010000035.1:0-80985 GCF_044753805.1 Streptomyces sp. NPDC093225 | reverse complement strand
CCCGCCACCCCCGTACGCGGCCCGCGGCGCGGCTCCCCCCCCCCCCCCCCCCCCCCCCCCCCCCCCCGGGGGCCCCCCCCCCCCCCCCCCCCCCCCCCCCCCCCCCCGGGGCGCCCCGGCGCGTCAGGGGACCCTGGGGTCCCTCCCGCGGGCTCAGCCCTGCGGGGCCTGCTTGCGCGACTTGTCGAGGACCATCACGAGGCCCGCGATGATCGCGAACAGGGCGATGGGCGTCACGACGAAGAGACCCACGGTCTCGCCCACGCTGAGCCCCGGGCCCGGGTCGTCACCGTCGTCGCGAACGACCGCGAGCGCGGGAGACGTCATGAGCAGCATCATCAGCGTCGATCCGGCCGCGACGGCACCGGCGCGCAGAGCGTTCTTCTTGTCCACGGTGCAAACGTATCCAACACACAATCCGACCGCGCGTCCGGGGGTGCCGTATGGGGGTGGAGCCCGGCCGGAACGGCTCCGGTCCGGGCTCCTGGCTGGGCTCCTGGCCGGGGTCCTGAAGCTCCCCCCGGCGACGCGCGCGGGCCGGGGGCGCGATTCCTAGCGGGTGCCGGCGCGGACCGCCTCCAGCAGGGCGTTCAGGCGCGGCGAGGCGGTCAGGTCCTCCAGGGCCAGGGGGCGCCCGTCGGGGCCGGCCACCGGCAGGCGCCAGTTGGGGTACTGGTCCCACGTGCCGGGCAGGTTCTGCGGGCGCCGGTCCCCCACGCCGTCCGGCAGCCAGACCCCGACCAGGCGGGCGGGGGTGCGCAGCAGGAAGGCGTACAGCGCCCGTACGGCCGCCTCCTCGCCCTTCGTGTCGAGGCCGAGCCGCTCCAGCGCGGCCAGCCACTCCGCCGTCTCGACGGCGTCCGCGGCCCGCTCCTGGTCGGCCGACCGGGTGAGCAGCCCGAGCCGGTGGCGCAGTTCGACGTGTTCGCCGCTGAGCCGGGCCGCGCTGGGCGGCAGGTCGTGGGTGGTGGCGGTGGCCAGGCAGTCGGACCGCCAGCGCTCGGGCGGCAGCGGCAGTCCGTCGCCGGCCCAGTCGCGCTCGAACCACAGCACCGACGTGCCGAGGACGCCGTGCCGGGCCAGGGTGCGGCGGACCGCGGGCTGGACCGTGCCGAGGTCCTCGCCGATGACGACGGCGCCCGCGCGGTGGGCCTCCAGGACGAGGACGGCGAGCATCGCCTCGGCGTCGTACGCGACGTACGTGCCCTCGGTCGGCGGGCGGCCGGCCGGCACCCACCAGAGCCGGAACAGGCCCATGACGTGGTCGATGCGCAGCGCGCCCGCGTGCCGGAACAGGCCGCGCAGCAGGCCCCGGTACGGGGCGTAGCCGGAGGCGGCCAGGGCGTCGGGCCGCCACGGGGGCAGGCCCCAGTCCTGGCCCCGGGCGTTGAAGGCGTCCGGCGGGGCGCCCACCGACATCCCGACGGCGAACGCCTCGGGACGGGCCCAGGCGTCGGCCCCTTCGGGGTGCACGCCGACGGCGAGGTCGTGCACGAGCCCGAGCGGCATCCCGGCCTCGCGGGCGGCCCGCTGGGCGGCGGCGAGCTGGCCGTCCGTCAGCCAGGCGAGCCACCGGTGGAAGTCGACCCGGGCGGGGTCCTCCGCCCGGCCCTCGGCGAGGGCGCACCAGCGGGCGTGCGCGGTGAGGTCCGCGCCCTGTTCGGCCAGGAACGCCTCGAATTCCGCTTGGCGGCCCGGGGCGCGCGGGACGGCGTACAGCACCTCCAGAGCCGCCCGCTTCAGCTCCCAGACGGCGTCCCGGTCGATGAGCGCGCCCTTGACGAGCACCTCCTCGCGCAGCGCGGCGCCGCGGGCCGCGAGGGCGTCGAGCGCGGCCCGGTCGGCGGGGGCGGCGTACGCGTGCTCGGGGACGTCCTCGACCCGCAGGTGCACCGGATCCGGGAACCGGCGCGAGGAGGGGCGGTACGGGGACGGGTCGGTGGGGGTGCCGGGGACCGCCGAGTGGAGCGGGTTGACCTGGACGAAGCCGGCGCCGTGCGTACGGCCCGCCCAGGCGGCGAGGTCGGACAGGTCGGCGAGGTCGCCCATGCCCCAGGAACGGTGCGAGAGGAGGGAGTACAGCTGCACGAGGAGCCCGTGCGCGCGCCGCGGCGGCTCGGGCGCCCGCTCCGGCGCCACCACCAGGACGGCCTCACCGGCCCGCCCGTCCGGTCCGGCCGCGTGCACCCGGTGCACCCCGAGCGGCAGCCGACGGCCGGCTCCGGAGCCGGCTCCCGGCTCGCCCGGCTCCGCCGCCGTCCACTCCAGGCGGCCGCCCTCCTCCAGGTCCACCACCACCCGCGTGCCCGGCGGGAGTCCGGCGAGGGCGGGTGGTACGGCCGGGGCGGTGTGGGCGGAGTCGACCGGGGTGGTGACCGCAGCGGTGGCTGGGGCGGTGACCGCGGGGGTGGCCGGCGCGGTCCGGGCGTCGGAGGCGGCCGGCCGTGTCGGCGAGGGGGCGTCGCCGGTGCGCGGGAAGGTGGGCAGGGGGACCCAGTGGACCACCGTCGGCGGCAGCAGCGCGGCCGCCGCGCGGTCGGCGGCCGCCAGGGCGGCCTCGACGGCCTGCGGTGTGGACGCGTCCACGCCCAGGGCGGCCAGGACCGCGACGACCGTGGCGTCCGCCACGGGCACGGTCACGCCGTGGGAGGGCTCGTACGAGGTGGCGACTCCGTGAGCGGCGGCGAGCCGGGCAAGGCCCATCGGGTTCCCTTCAGGTGTTCGTCCTAGGTGGTCGCCGCCCCCTGGTCGGCGGCCGTGCCGGGGGCGGTCGGCTCGCTGGTCAGCGGGGCCGGACCGGTGAGCGGCGGCTCGCTGGTGAGGGGTGCGGCGTCGGCGAGCGGCGGTTCGCTCGTCAGGGGCGGCGGCGGTGCCTGCCGCGGGAGGTGCCAGGGCGCGAGGGGGGTCCGGGGGGTCCCGGGGGTGCGGGTCGTCCCGCCCGTCCCCTCGGGTATGGCCCGGTCGTGGGTGACTCGCGTCCTTGCGGACATGGGGCGCACTCCTTCGTGCCGCGTCGTCTCGCCGCCGTCCCGCACCGGGACGCCGCCGTCCTGCCGTTCCGCTGTTCTGCCGTTCCGCTGTTCCGCTGTTCTGCCGTTCTGCTGTTCTGCTGTTCTGCTGTTCTGCTGTTCTGCTGTTCTGCCGTACGTGGGACCCCGTACCGGAATCCCGTGCCGAATCGGAACATCGCAGCCCTACCCACCCCACCGCGACGCATTCCTGCAGTCCGGGCGAAGGGCCACGAAAGGATCTTGGGGCATAACGGTCACAACGGCCACGGGCGTTGACACTCGGCCGCACGGGTGGTGGGCTCGGGCTCATCCGTACGAGCGGGGGGACGACGCGAGACGAGGAGGACGCTCAGTGCCGCTGAGGGGCAAGAAGGGCGCCACGGCCGTGGCCATCGCCGTCATGGGCGGGCTGCTGGCCATACCCGGCGCCGTGCGCGCGGGATCGGCGGCCCTGGTGGGTGCCCCGGTCGGGCAGGCCGACGGTCCGACGCAGGGTCAGCCGACCCCGCAGGCACAGGAGCAGACGCACCCTCCGGTCCCGGGCCAGCCGACGGCCCCGGTGACCCCGCCCGCGGCGGTCGCGCCGGGCGCCGCCAAGGCCGCCGGCCGCGTGCCCGAGCAGCGCAGGGCGGGCGCCCTGCCCGCGGTCTGGCCCCGCCCGCAGTCCGCGGCCCCCGCGGGCGCCGGCATACGCCTGGGCGCCGAGGCCGTGTTCGTACGACCGGCCGCGGCCGACCCGTACGCGCTCGACCTGGTCCGTACGGTCCTGCGCACGGCCGGCGTGCGCACCCTGCACGAGGTCGAGCCGGACGCGCCGCTGCCCGCCGGCGGCACCGTCGTCCGCGCCCAGGGCCCCGACGCGGAGCGGGCGCTGCACGCGCTGGGCGCCGCCTCGGCCCGCGACCTGCCGACCGGCGGCTACCGGCTCGCCATCGGCAAGGAGGGCGGCCGGGACACGGTGGCGCTGGTCGGCGCGGGAACGGACGGCCTGTTCCACGCGGCACAGACGCTGCGTCAGCTGGCCGCCGGGGCCCCGGCGCTGCCGGGGGTCGTGGTGCGCGACTGGCCCGCGACGGCGGTGCGCGGCACGACCGAGGGCTTCTACGGCGAGCCGTGGACCCGCGAACAGCGCCTCGCCCACCTCGACTTCATGGGCCGCACCAAGCAGAACCGATACCTCTACGCCCCCGGCGACGACCCGTACCGGGGCGCCCTCTGGCGCGATGCGTACCCGGCGGACCAGGAGGAGGACTTCCGGGCGCTGGCCGCCCGGGCCGCCGCCAACCACGTCACCCTCGCCTGGGCGGTGGCGCCCGGCCAGACCATGTGCCTGTCCTCCGCCGCGGACCGGCAGGCGCTGCTGACGAAGCTGGACCGGATGTGGGACCTCGGGGTCCGCGCCTTCCAGCTGCAGTTCCAGGACGTCAGCTACACGGAGTGGCAGTGCGGGTCGGACCCGGACCGGTACGGCCGCGGGCCCGAGGCGGCCGCCCGGGCGCACGCCGACCTGGCCGGCGCGGTCGCGTCCCACCTGGCGCTGCGGCACCCGGGCGCGGCCCCGCTGTCGCTGATGCCGACGGAGTTCTACCAGGACGGTGCGACCCCGTACCGGACGGCGCTGGCGAGCGCCCTGGACCCGCGGGTGGAGGTGGCCTGGACCGGGGTGAGCGTGGTGCCGCGCACCATCACCGGGCTGGAGCTGGCCGGGGCCCGCGAGGTCTTCGGGCACCCGCTGGTGACCATGGACAACTACCCGGTGAACGACTACGCGCCGGGCCGGCTCTTCTCGGGCCCGTACATCGGGCGCGAGCCGGCGATGGCGGGCGGGTCGGCGGCGCTGCTCACGAACGCGATGCAGCAGGCGGCCGTCTCGCGGATCCCGCTGTTCACGGCGGCCGACTTCGCCTGGAACCCGCGCGCTTACCAGGCCTGGGCCTCGTGGGACGCGGCCCTGGACGAGCTGGCGGGTGGCGACGCGCGCGCCCGCGAGGGGCTGCTGGCGCTCGCCGGCAACACGGCGTCCTCGGTGCTGGGCGCGCAGGAGTCGGCGTACCTGCAGCCGCTGCTGGACGACTTCTGGGCCGCCCGCGAGCGGGCGGACGCGGCCACGCCCGCCGGGCTGAAGGCCCAGGACCTGGCGGCCGACCGGCTGCGGGCGGCGTTCACGGTGATGCGCGAGGTACGGGAGCGGCTGCGCGGGCCGGCGGACGGGACCCTGGGCGAGGAGGCCGGGCCGTGGCTCGACCGGGTGGCCGGGTACGGGGCGGCCGGCGAGCTGGCGGTCGACATGCTGCGGGCGCAGGCGCACGGCGACGCGGCCACGTCCGCGGGCGCCCGGACGGCGTTCGGGCAGGCCCGGCGGAAGCTGGACGCCGACGCGGCCACGGTGGTCGGCAAGGGCGTCCTCGGGCCCTTCCTGGCGCGCGCAGCCCGCGAGGCCAACGCCTGGCGGCCGCCGGTCACGCCTGGGGGGACGGGAAAGCCGGGGGCTTCTGGGGGGACGTCGCCTTCGGGTACGCCGCACCGCTGACGGCGCCTGCAGGGCGGGGGCCGCGAGACCTGGGGCACCGGAGCGAAGGCGTCGGGGTGGGGTGGCTTCGTTGCGCCGTCCCGTGGTGTGTGGGTCCCCTCGCCTCTTGACCCGTCATGGCCTGCAGGCCCTGCGGCAGGCCCACCCCTGGGGCTTCGGGGCCTTCGGCCCTGGCCTGCGGCCACCCCAGGCCCGGGCCTGCCTCCGGACCAGCCTGCCATGCCGCCTCAAGAGGCTCCCCCACACACCACGGGACGGCACTCTCGTGAAGTGGGGAGCCCGGTCACCGGTAACGGGCTTCCCTGGGCCCGCCCCTCTGGACGGGCCCAGGCCGCAGGCCCCTGAAGCGGGGTCGCGTGTTCCTCAGTCCGCGAGCGCGGCCGCGAACATGCCGGGCTCGTACGAGCCGCCCTTCTGGTGGACGATCACCGCGAGCCGGTTGGCCGCGTTGATCAGGGCGACCAGGCAGACCAGGGCGGCGGCCTGGTCCTCGTCGTAGTGCTCGCGCACCGCGGCCCAGGTCCCGTCGGACACGCCCTGGTGGGTGTCGGCGAGCCGGGTGCCCTCCTCGGCGAGCGCGAGCGCGGCGCGCTCGGCCTCGGTGAACACGGTGGCCTCGCGCCAGCCGGCGACCAGGTGGAGCCGGACCGCCTCCTCGCCCGCGGCCGCGGCCTCCTTGGTGTGCAGGTCGATGCACCAGCCGCAGCCGTTGATCTGGCTGGCCCGCAGCGACACCAGCTCCTGGGTGGTCCTGGGCAGCGACGACTGGTGGACCACCATGCCGGTGTTGGCGAACCGCTTGGCGAACCGGGTGGCGACCTCGTTCTCGAACAGATTGAGCCGGGCGTCCTTCTGCACGTCGACGTTCATGTCTCGTCCTCACTCGTGGTCTGCACTGACGCCCACCAGATGCCGGCCGCCGGTTCCGCGTGACGGGCACCGCGGTGTGACGTGCGCCACGGCGGTGGGATGTCACAGGAGGGCGGGGACCGGCGTCTCGTGCGTAGGGGGTCGTCGACAGCGGGTCGTCGGCACGGCAGAGGCAGGAGCACCCGATGGACGGCGAGCGCACCCAGGACGTGACCGGTACGGCCGGCGGCGACGGCCGCACCGACGCCGCCACCGAGGCGTTCGTCGCCCACCGCAACCTGCTGTTCACGGTCGCCTACGAGATGCTCGGCTCGGCCGCGGACGCGGAGGACGTCCTGCAGGAGACCTGGCTGCGCTGGGCGGGGGTCGACCTGGGCACCGTCCGGGACCACCGTGCGTACCTGGTACGGATCACCACGCGGCAGGCCCTGACCCGGCTGCGGACGCTCGGCCGCCGTAAGGAGTCCTACGTCGGCGAGTGGCTGCCCGAGCCGCTGCTGACCGCCCCGGACGTCGCCGAGGACGTCGAGCTGGCCGACAGCGTCTCGATGGCGATGCTGCTGGTGCTGGAGACCCTCACCCCGACCGAGCGCGCGGTGTTCGTCCTGCGCGAGGTGTTCGACCTCGGGTACGACGAGATCGCCGAGGCCGTGGAGAAGAGCCCGGCCGCGGTGCGCCAGATCGCGCACCGCGCCCGCAACCACGTCGCCGCGCGGCGGCCGCGCGGGACGGTCTCGCGGACCCAGGCCCAGAGCGCGCTCGACGCGTTCCTGCGCGCCGCCGACACCGGCGACCTGCAGGGGCTGCTCGACGTCCTCGCCCCCGACGTGGTCTTCCTCGGTGACGGCGGCGGGGTCCGGCAGGCCGTGCTCAAGCCGATCGTGGGCGCCGCCAAGGTGGGCCGCCTGGTGGCCGCCGGCATCGGCAACATCGCCGCCTCCGGCTGGTCCCTGGCCCCGGCCCAGGTCAACGGACACCCGGCCCTCGTCGTCAAGGCCGACGGCGAGGTCGACACCGTCCTGGCGCTCCGCGTCGCCGACGGCCTCATCACCGGCTTCTACGCCGTCCGCAACCCCGCGAAGCTCACGCACATGCTGAAGGAGACCGCCCTGAGCCGCTGAGCCCCGGCCGCTGTGACGAGGACCCCGGGTCCGATCGTCCCGATGGGGCGGTCGGACCCGGGGTCCCGGGCGTGCGGGGGACCTCCGGCCGTCAGGAGGCCGCGGTGCGTGCCAGGGCGTCCTCGGCGCCGTAGGGCTGGAGGTACGGGAGCCAGCGCGGGTCGCGGTGACCGGTGCCGATGATGCGCCAGGCCAGCCCCGACGGCGGTTCCGGCTGGTGGCGCAGGCGCCAGCCGAGGTCCACGAGGTGGCGGTCGGCCTTGAGGTGGTTGCACCGCCGGCAGGCGGCCACCACGTTGTCCCAGACGTGCTGGCCCCCGCGGCTGCGCGGGATCACGTGGTCGACGCTGGTGGCCACGCCGCCGCAGTACATGCAGCGGCCGCCGTCGCGGGCGAAGAGGGCACGGCGGGTGAGAGGAACGGGCCCCCGGTAGGGGACCCGCACGAACCTTTTGAGCCGGACCACGCTGGGGGCGGGGACCGCTCTGGTCGCGCTGTGCATGAAGGCGCCGGATTCTTCCAGGGAGACGGCCTTGTTCTCCAGGACGAGGACGAGCGCGCGGCGGAGCGGTACGACGCCGAGGGGCTCGTACGACGCGTTGAGGACCAGGACGTGCGGCACGGACTGCCTCCTTGTACGCCGGCGGCGCGTGGCTCGCGCCGGGACGATCTGCTCTCAGTCTCTCCTTACTGCTGGTGGAAGCGCCACCACGCGCCCGTAACGGGTCGGGGGTGTTTTCAACCACACCGGATTCATCCCCAGGTGATGCCCGTCTCTCCCTCGAACACGGCAACAGAACCGGGCCGATGCCCCGTTAGTGTGGTTGTGCTGCCCGCCGACCACTTTTCGGGCAGCCCGCTACACCTGGAGGTTCCTGTCGTGTCCTGGCCCGCCCCTCTGCTGGCCCTGACGGCCCCCGAAGCCCCGACCACGCTGCAAGAGGCCCACGAGACCGCCACCAGCGCGGCCGGGTACGTGGAGGAGAACTGGGCCAACTGGCTCAACACGGGGCTCAAGATCCTGCTGATCGTGGTGATCGCGGGGGTCATCCGCTCCGTGATCCGCAAGACGATCACCAAGTTCATCCACCGCATGAACCGCAGCGCCGAGGCCGTCGAGGGCACCGCGCTGGGCGGCCTCCTGGTCAACGCCGAGCGGCGCCGCCAGCGCTCCGAGGCGATCGGCTCGGTGCTGCGCTCGGTGGCCTCGTTCCTGGTCCTGGGCACCGCCGGCCTGATGGTCCTGGGTGCCCTGCAGATCAACCTCGGCCCCCTGCTGGCCAGCGCCGGCGTGGCGGGTGTGGCCATCGGTTTCGGTGCCCGCAACCTCGTCACGGACTTCCTCTCCGGCGTGTTCATGATCCTCGAGGACCAGTACGGCGTGGGCGACAAGATCGACGCCGGGGTGGCCTCCGGCGAGGTGATCGAGGTCGGACTGCGCGTCACCAAGCTGCGCGGTGACAACGGCGAGATCTGGTACGTGCGCAACGGCGAGGTCAAGCGGATCGGCAACCTGAGCCAGGGCTGGGCCACCGCGGGCGTGGACGTGCAGGTCAAGGCCACCGAGAACCTGCCGAAGGTCCGCCGGGTGATCACCGAGGTGGCCGACGCGATGGCCAAGGAGTCCCCCTGGGACGAGCGCCTGTGGGGCCCGATCGAGGTCCTGGGCCTGGACGAGGTGCTGCTCGCCTCGATGACCGTGAAGGTGACGGCGAAGACGATGCCGGGCCAGCAGTTCGGGGTCGAGCGGGAGCTGCGCTGGCGGATCAAGCAGGCCTTCGACGAGGCGGGCATCCGCATCGTCGGCGGCGTGCTGCCGGCGGCCGAGGAGGACGAGGCCCCGGCGCCCGACCCGACGGCGAACGTGGCCGCACCGTCGGCGCTGGCCAACCCGACCTCGCCGCAGTCGCTGGCGACCGCCCCGATACCGGCGCCCGCGCCGGCCCCGGTCGCGACCCCCGGGGTGAAGTTCACCAAGTAGGACCCGCACGTCGGTACGGCGCCCCCGGCGCGGCCCCCTTCGGCCGTCCGGGGGCGCCGTCGCGTTTCCGCCCCGCCGACCGTTGACGCGCCCCTGAGCAGCGTCGTAGGTTGCTCCGCAAGCCGATAGGAAACTTTCCTAACAGTCAACAAGGGCCGCCGCCCCGGCCGGCCCCGGCACCGAGGAGCCCCCCATGGCCGGTACGACCCCGGGCACCCCCGGCACCCCCCGGGTCCTGCGCGCCATGAACGACCGGGCCGCGCTGGACCTGCTGCTGGAGCACGGCCCGCTGTCCCGCACCCGGATCGGCCGCCTGACCGGGCTGTCCAAGCCGACCGCCTCCCAGCTCCTGGCCCGCCTGGAGGCCGCCGGGCTGGTGGTCGCCACCGGCACCGACGCCGGCCGCCCCGGCCCGAGCGCCCAGTTGTACGCCCTCAACGCCGGCGCGGCCCACGTGGCCGGTCTCGACGTGACCCCCGAGCGGATCCTGGCGGCGGTGGCCGACCTCGCCGGCCGCACCGTCGGCCGCTTCGAGCTGCCCTCGCCGACCCGCCGGAGCGCGGGCGCGCCGGGGGCGGTGGAGCGGGTGGTGGCCGCCCTCGACGGCGCGGTCAAGGCGGCCGGCCTGGTCCGCTCGGACGTGCACCGCGTGGTCATCGGCACCCCCGGCGCCTTCGACCCGCGCACCGGGCAGCTGCGGTACGCCAGCCACCTGCCCGGCTGGCACTCGGGCACGCTGCTCGACGAGCTGGCGGCGGTGCTGCCGATGCCGGTCGAGTACGAGAACGACGTCAACCTCGCCGCCGTCGCCGAACAGCGCCTGGGCGCCGCCCGCGGCCACGACGACTTCGTCCTGCTCTGGAACCAGGAGGGCATCGGCGCCGCCCTCGTCCTCGGCGGCCGGCTGCACCGCGGCTGGACCGGCGGCGCGGGCGAGGTCGGCTTCCTTCCCGTGCCCGGGACGCCGCTGGTGCGGCACGTGACCCGGGTCGGCTCCGGCGGGTACCAGGAGCTGGCCGGCGTACAGCGGCTGCCGGAGCTGGCGCGCGGGCTCGGCGTCACGGACCCGCCGCCGGCCGCGACCGGGGCCGGACTCGACCCGCACCTCGGACCGGCCGTGGCGCTGCTCGAGCGGGCCGCGGGGGCGCAGGAGGGCCCGTACCGGCGGCTGCTGGAGGCGTACGCGACCGCGCTGGCCACCGGCCTGGCCTCGATCGTCGCCGTGCTGGACCCCGAGGTCGTCGTGCTGTCCGGCGCCGCCGTCACGGCGGGCGGCGAGGCGCTCCTCGAGCTGGTCGAGGCCGAGCTCGCGGAGCTGGCCGCGGCGCGGCCGCGGCTGGTCATCGGCGAGGTCCAGGAGGAGCCGGTACTGCGCGGCGCGCTGGAGAGCGCGCTGGCCGCCACCCGGGACGAGGTCTTCGACACCTCGCGCTGAGTCCGCCGACCCGTCCGAAGAAGGAAGCGCACCCGCACGACCGCACCGCGAACGCCCCCGATCCCCCGCCCCAGGGAGTCTTGTCATGCCCCGCACATACAAGGCGGCCTCCGCCGCCGCCGTAGCCGCCGCGATATGCCTGCTCGCCTCCGCGTGCACCGGCCAGGGCCCGAGCCGGGCCCAGGACGATCCCACCAAGGACGTCACCCTCACCTTCTGGCACGGCTGGAGCGCTCCCGGCGAGGTGAAGGCGATCCAGGAGAACATCGCCCGCTTCGAGAAGGCGCACCCCAACATCCACGTCCGGGCCACCGGCAACATGACCGACGACAAGATCAACCAGTCGCTGCGGGCGGGCGGCGACAAGGCACCCGACGTGATCTCCTCCTTCACCACCGACAGCGTCGGGAAGTTCTGCTCCTCGGGCGCCTTCGTGGACCTGAACCCCTTCCTCGCGAAGTCCGGGATCGACAAGGCGGCGCTCTTCCCCAAGCCCCTGCTGGACTACACGCAGTTCAAGGGCGACCAGTGCACCCTGCCGCTGCTCAACGACGCGTACGGGCTGTACTACGACAACGACGCCTTCAAGGCCGCCGGCATCACCGGCCCCCCGAAGACCTGGAGCCAGTTCACCGAGGTCGCCAAGAGGCTCACCAAGCCGAAGGGCGACACGTACGAGCGGGTCGGCGTCATGCCCGTCTTCCACGGCTACGAGACCACGCCGATGCGGCTGGCCGCCCAGTGGGGCCCCACCTACTTCGGCGCCGACGGGACGTCGAACCTCGCGAAGGACCCGGCCTTCGCGAAGATGCTCACCTACCAGAAGGGCCTGGTCGAGGCGCTCGGCGGCTACCGGAAGCTGGAGAAGTACCGGGCCGGCTTCGGTGACGAGTGGGGCGCCGAGCACCCCTTCCACCTCGGCAAGGTCGCCATGCAGATCGACGGCGAGTGGCGGGGCGCGATGGCGCGGGAGGCGGGGGCGAAGTTCGACGTCCGCACCGCGCCGCTGCCCGTCCCCGACGACCGGATCGGCGACTACGGCAAGGGCTACCTGTCCGGCACGATCGTCGGCATCGCCGCCACCAGCGCCAAGCAGAACGCGGCCTGGGAGCTGGTGAAGTACCTGACCACCGACACGGACGCGGTGGTGTCCTTCGCCAACGCCATCCACAACGTGCCCTCCACGCTGCCCGCCCTGACCTCCCCGAAGCTCAAGGTCGACCCCGGCTTCCGCACGTTCCTGGACATCGCCCGGCACCCGAAGTCCAACACCACCCCGGCCCAGGCCGACGGCGGCACGTACCAGCTGACCTTCCAGGAGTTCGCCTACCGGGTCGAGAAGGGCGCGGTGCCGGACCTGGCCGCGGGCCTGGCCGCGACGGCCGCCCAGATCGACACCGACATCGCGAAGGCGAAGTAGCCCCTGATGGCCGCGCACTCCCCCGTGGACGCCGCACCGGACACCGCGCCGGACACCGCACCGGACACCGCCTCCGACGCCGCTTCGGGCCCCGCCCTGAACGCCGCCCCCGCGCTGCGGGCCAAGCGGCGGCGGGCGGCCCTGCGCACGGCGGCGTTCCTGTCCCCCTGGCTGGTGGGCTTCGGCGTGTTCTTCGCCTACCCGCTCCTGTCGACCGTCTACTTCTCCTTCATGGACTACGACGGCATCCGGCCGCCGGTCTTCGGCGGGGCGGCGAACTGGTCGTACGTCTTCACCGACTACCCGCTGTTCTGGCCGGCGCTGCGCAACACCCTGTGGCTGGTCCTGGTCATGGTGACCTGCCGCGTGGTGTTCGGGCTGGGCGTCGGCCTGCTCGTCACGAAGCTCAAGACCGGTACGGGACTCTTCCGCACCCTCTTCTACCTGCCCTACCTCGCCCCGCCGGTGGCGGCCACGCTCGCCTTCGTCTTCCTGCTCAACCCCGGCACCGGCCCGGCGAACTCGCTGCTGGAAGCGGTCGGACTGCCGGCGCCCGGCTGGTTCACGGACCCGGACTGGTCCAAGCCCGCGCTGACCCTGCTGGTGCTGTGGGGCATCGGCGACCTGATGGTGATCTTCATGGCCGCGCTGCTCGACGTACCGAAGGAGCAGTACGAGGCGGCCGAGCTGGACGGGGCCGGGCCCTGGCAGCGCTTCCGGCACATCACCCTGCCGAACATCTCGCCCATCGTGATGTTCGCCGTCGTCACCGGAGTCATCCAGACCATGCAGTGCTACACCCAGCCGCTGGTGGCGGGGAAGGTCGCGGCCGGCGTGATCGGCGGCTCGGGCCAGCAGTTCGAGCCCGGCTACCCCGAGCGCTCCACCCTGACGCTGCCCCAGCTGGTCTACAACCTGGGCTTCCAGCGCTTCGACTACGGCTCGGCGTGCGTGGTCGCGCTCGTGCTCTTCGTCCTGGCGATGGCGTTCACCGCGCTGCTGATGCGGCGCAGCGGCGGACTGGTGGGGGCGGGTGACTGAGGCGATGGCGACCGTACTGAGCCCCACCCCGGGGAACGCGGCGACCGCGAAGGGACCGGAGGACGCACCGGGCCCCGCCCGGGTCGCGCGCCGCAAGGCGCTGCTGCACTGGGTCGCCGTGCACGCGCTCGGCGTCGCGGCCGCGCTGTTCTTCGTCCTGCCCTTCGTGTTCCTCTTCCTGACCTCGGTGATGAGCGACCGGCAGGCCCTGACCCGGGACCTGTGGCCGCACACCTGGGAGTGGGGCAACTACGCGAAGGTGTGGGCCGTACCCGGCTTCCTGACGTGGTGGCGCAACACCCTGCTGTACGCGGGCCTGGGCACGCTGCTGACCGTGGTCTCGTCCGTGCCGGTGGCGTACGCCCTCGCCAAGTTCCGCTTCCGCGGCCGCAACCTGTCGCTGCTGCTGGTGATCTCGACCATGATGCTGCCGCCGCAGGTGCTGATCATCCCGATGTACCTGTTCTGGGCGCGGCAGCTGGGCCTGTCGGGCACGCTGTGGCCGCTGATCGTGCCGCTCGCCTTCGGGGACGCCTTCTCGATCTTCCTGCTGCGGCAGTTCCTGCTGACCATCCCCGACGAGTACCTCGACGCGGCCCGGGTCGACGGCTGCGGCGAACTGCGCACGCTGCTGCGGGTGGTGCTCCCGATGGCGAGGCCCGGCATCGCGGCGGTGGCCCTGTTCCAGTTCTTCACCTGCTGGAACGACTACTTCGGGCCACAGATCTACGCCTCCGAGAACCCCGCGGCGTGGACCCTCAGCTACGGGCTGGAGTCGTTCAAGGGCGCGCACCACACCGACTGGAACCTGACCATGGCCGCGACCGTGCTGGTCATGGCCCCCGTGATCCTCCTCTTCTTCTTCGCCCAGAAGGCGTTCGTCGAGGGTGTCACGCTGACCGGAGTGAAGGGCTGAGGAGGCCGTCACATGAAGCTGACCGTGGTGGGGGGCGGCTCCACCTACACCCCCGAGCTGATCGACGGGTTCGCGCGGCTCCGCGACACTCTCCCGATCACCGAACTCGTCCTGGTCGACCCGGCCGGGGAACGGCTCGGCCTCGTCGCCGGGCTCGCCCGGCGGATCTTCGCCCGGCAGGGGCACCCGGGCCGGATCACCGCCACCGCCGACCTCGACGCGGCCGTGGCGGGGGCGGACGCCGTGCTGCTCCAGCTGCGGGTGGGCGGGCAGGCGGCCCGCGAGAAGGACGAGACCTGGCCCCTGGAGTGCGGCTGCGTCGGCCAGGAGACCACCGGCGCCGGCGGCCTGGCCAAGGCCCTGCGCACGGTGCCGGTGGTGCTGGACATCGCCGAACGGGTGCGCCGGGCCGCCCCCGACGCATGGATCATCGACTTCACCAACCCGGTCGGCATCGTCACCCGGGCCCTGCTGACGGCCGGCCACAAGGCGGTCGGACTGTGCAACGTGGCGATCGGACTGCAGCGCAAGTTCGCCGCCCTGCTGGGCCTGGCCCCCGCCGAACTGCACCTGGACCACGTCGGGCTCAACCACCTCACCTGGGAGCTGGGGGTGCGCCGCGGCGGCCCCGGCGGCGAGGACCTGCTGCCCGGGCTGCTGGCCGGGCACGGCGAGGCGGTGGCCGCGGACCTGCGGCTGCCACGGGCCGTGCTGGACGGGCTGGGCGTCGTACCGTCGTACTACCTGCGGTACTACTACCAGCACGACGAGGTCGTACGGGAGCTACGGTCCAAGCCGTCCCGGGCCGCCGAGGTGGCCGCCATGGAGCAGGAGCTGCTGGCGCTGTACGGGGACCCGGCGCTGGACGAGAAGCCGGCGCTGCTCGCCAAGCGGGGCGGGGCCTTCTACTCGGAGGCGGCCGTGGACCTGGCGGCCGCGCTGCTGGGCGACGGCGCGGGGACCCCCAGCCCCTACCAGGTGGTCAACACCCTCAACAACGGCACGCTGCCCTTCCTCCCCGACGACGCCGTCATCGAGGTGCAGGCACGGGTGGACGCCACGGGGACCCGGCCGCTGCCGGTGCCACGGCTCGACCCGCTGTACGCCGGCCTGATCGCGAACGTGACGGCGTACGAGGACCTCGCCCTGGACGCGGCGCTGCGCGGCGGCCGGGAACGCGTCTTCAAGGCCCTCCTCGCCCACCCGCTGATCGGGCAGTTCGAGCGGGCCGAGGCCCTGACCGACCGCCTGCTCGCCCACAACAAGGAGCACCTGGCATGGGCGTGACGACCGACCGGGCGGACGGCGTCGTCGAGGACGGGACCGCCCCCGGCGCCCTCCCCCTCGTCCTCGCCGTCGACGCGGGCAACAGCAAGACCGACATCGCCCTCGTCGACACCGCCGGCACGGTCCTCGCCACCGGACGCGGGCCCGGCTTCCAGCCGCAGGTCACCGGCTTGGCGGCCGCCTTCGACGCGATCGCGGCCACGCTCGCCGCGGCCCGCACCCGGGCCGCGGCGGCCGGCACGTCCCTCGCCGCGACCGCCGCCCACGTGTCGGCCTGCCTCGCCAACGCCGACCTGCCGGTGGAGGAGGCGGCCTTCGCCGCCGAGCTCGGGGACCGCGCGTGGGGACGGTCGGTCGAGGTCCGCAACGACACCTTCGCCGTCCTGCGCGCCGGGCTGCCCGCGGGGGCCGAACCGCGCGGGGTGGCCGTCGTGTGCGGGGCGGGCATCAACTGCGTCGGCATGACCCCCGACGGCCGCACCGCCCGCTTCCCCGCGCTCGGGCAGATCTCCGGCGACTGGGGCGGCGGGGGCGGACTCGCGGACGAGGCGCTCTGGTTCGCCGCCCGTGCCGAGGACGGCCGCGGCGAACCGACCGCGCTGGCCCGGGCACTGCCGGAGCACTTCGGACTGCCGTCGATGCCGGCCCTGATCGAGGCCCTGCACCTGGACGGCATCCCGCGCACGCGCCGGCACGAGCTCACGCCGGTGCTCTTCGCGGTCGCCGCCGACGGCGATCCGGTGGCACGGGCCCTGGTTCACCGCCAGGCCGACGAGGTGGTCGCGATGGCCGCCGTGGCCCTGGACCGCCTGGGGCTGCTGTCCGAAGAGGTACCGGTGGTACTGGGCGGCAGCGTCCTGGCGGCCCGCCACCCCCAGCTGCACGACCGCATCGCCGAGCGACTGGCCGCCCGCGCCCCCCGCGCCCGCCTCACCCTCGTCACGGCCCCACCCGTCCTCGGCGCGGCCCTCCTGGGCCTGGACGCCGTAGCGGCCCCGCCCGAGGCACACACGACCCTCCGCGCCCACTACGCCTGAAGGGCCGGGCTGCGGGCTGCGCAACCTAGCCGCAGCCATCGGCTCGCTTCGGGGGTGGGTCCCGTGGTGTGTGGGTCCCCTCGGCGCTTGACGGGGGCGGCCTGCAGGCCCTGCGGCAGGCCCACCCCGAGGGCTTCGGGCCTTCGGCCGGGCCTGCGGCCACCCCTGGCCCGGGCCTGCCTCCGGTCCAGCCTGCCACCCCCGTCAAGCGCCTCCCCCACACACCACGGGACCCACCAGCCACCGCCAAGGAGACGAGCGGCCGTCGCACGCTCCGGCCAAGTCACCAGAACGCCCTCACCTACAATCCGGGCCGCCAGGGCGAACTCACCACGACCCGGGTGACCTGGAGCCGGGTCGCTGCGATCCAGGTCGCCGTCCCGCAGCTCCCGCCTGGCCGTCCCGTGGTGTGTGGGGGAGCCTCTTGAGGCGTCGTGGCAGGCTGGTCCGGAGGCAGGCCCGGGCCTGGGGTGGCCGCAGGCCAGGGGCGGAGCCCCCTTGCCCCAGGGGTGGGCCTGCCGCAGGGCCTGCAGGCCATGACGGGTCAAGAGGCGAGGGGACCCGCACACCACGGGACGGCCCCACGAAGCGGGAGCAAGCCCCGACCCCGATCCGCCCACGGAGCCCAGCCAGCCGACCAGTCCAGCCGGCCCAGCCACCATCCGGAACCGCCCCCGCCCGAAAGGCGTCATCCAGGAGGGCGTCATCCACCAGGGAAGGGCTCGGCGGACCGTACAAGATCCGGCCACTGTGCTGTGCTTGTCGGCCACTGCGGCCATACTTCCCCCGGAGGGGGAGGTCAGGTGACACACGCAACGAGCACGCTCGCGCCCCGCGGCGGGAGCGCGGCCGCGCCGCCGCCCGGCCGCGGCAGTGCTTTCGCCGAGGGCGCGGCCCGGCTGCGCGCCGCCGCCGTGACCGAGCCGGGACGGCTGCGGATCATCGGGGCGCTGCTGGCCGCGCTCATCGTGTTCTTCGGAGCGGTCACGGCCTGGCAGGTGGCCGACCGGGCGGCGGCCGCCGAGGACGTGGTGGGCCGCAGCCAGCCGCTGAGCGCCGACGCCGCCAGCATCTACCGCTCCCTCGCGGACGCCGACACCGCCTCCTCCAGCGGGTTCCTGGCCGGCAGCAAGGAGACCCGCGAGGTCCGCGCCCGGTACGAGAAGGACATCGCCAACGCCTCCCGGCTGCTGGTGAAGGCCGCCGCGAACGCCGGCCGCTCCGCCGAGTCCGCCCGCCAGATCGGCGTGCTCGGCGAGGAGCTGCCCCGCTACACCGGCCTGATCGAGCAGGCCCGCGCCAACAACCGGCAGGGCCTCCCCCTCGGCGGCGCCTACCTCCGCTACGCCAACGAGCGCATGAGCACCCGCCTGCTGCCCGCCGCCCAGCGGCTGTACGAGGTCGAGACCGGCCACCTGTACGAGGACTACGGCGCCGCGGGCTCGCACCCGCTGACCGCCCTGGCCGCCGGCCTGGCCGCGCTCGGCGCGCTGGGGTGGGCGCAGCGGCGCACGTACCGGCGCACCCACCGCGTCTTCAACCACGGCCTGCTCGCCGCCACGGCCGCCTCGACGGTGGTCCTGCTGTGGCTGACCGTGGGCCACCTCGTGGCGCACAGCGACCTCGCGGACTCGCGCGTGCACGGCCAGGAGTCGCTGAAGGTGCTCAACGACGCCCGGATCAGCTCGCTGCAGGCGCGGGCGAACGAGAACCTGACGCTGGTCGCCCGGGGGGCCGTCCTGGCCACGGACAAGAAGTCGGACAAGTACGACACGGACTTCAAGGCGAACATCGCGGCCCTCGACCGGGGCCTCGCCGAGGCCGCCCGGCGCGCCGACGACGCGGCGGGCGGGGACCCGGTCGCCCGCGCGCAGGCGGGCGTACGGGCATGGCAGGCTCGGCACTCGGCCGCCCGGGCCACCGACGAGAAGGGCGACTACGAGGGGGCGCTGGTCCAGGTCATCGACGGGCGCGACAGCACGGGCGCGGCGTTCGACCAGGTGGACGCGTCGCTGGAGCAGGCCCTGGCGCACGAGCAGCGGCAGTTCGCCCGGTCCGCCCGGGACGCCCTCGGCGCACTCGCCGGGCTCGCCGCGGGCGCGTCGGTGCTCGCGGGGCTGGGCGCGGCGGCCGCCCTCATCGGCGTGGGACGCCGACTCTCGGAGTACAGGTGAGGACACGCGTGAACCGGATACGAAGCGGAGTGCGGGCGGTGGCACGCACCGAGGCGAACACCGAGGCACCGACCGGGCGGGCCCGCGGCTGGGGCGGGGTGGCCGCGATGGCCGCCGCGTGCGCGCTGACGGCCGCCCTGGTCCTCGTACCGCTGTCCCGGCACTCCGGTCACCCGGACGCGACGGCGGGAGCCGCGGGCACGGCCGCCGCCGGGCCGGGCGTTCCCGCGGCGGTCGGCGCGGCCGACGCGGCGGGAGCGGAAACCTGCAGGAACCCCGAGGCGAGCCTGCGGCCCGCCACCGCCGACGGACCGGCGATCGCCCGCATCAAGGCCGCCGGGAAGCTCGTCGCCGGCATCGACCAGAACAGCTACCGCTGGGGGTACCGCAACCCCGTCACGGGACGCCTGGAGGGCTTCGACATCGACCTGGTCCGGGCGATCGCGAAGGACATCCTGGGCGATCCGGACGCCGTCATCTACCGCGCCATACCCACCAACCAGCGCATCCCCGCGCTGCAGGAGGGCCGGGTGGACGTGGTCGTGCGCACCATGACGATCAACTGCAAGCGGTTGGCGGACGTGGCGTTCTCGACGGCGTACTTCGAGACCGGGCCGCAGGTGCTGGTGCCCCGCACGGCCACCGACATCACGGGCTACGACTCCTCCCTCAAGGGGCACCGGATCTGCTCGGCGAGCGGCTCCACGGCCGAGGCGGCGCTGAAGGCGCAGTCGTTCGGGGCGGACATCTCCCTGACCGTGCCCAACCAGCTCGACTGCCTGGTGCGGCTCCAGCTGGGCGAGGTGGACGGCATGGTCACCGACAACGCGCTGGCCGCGGGCCTGGCGGCGCAGGACCCGTCGGTACGGCTGGTGGGCCGACCGCTGGCGAAGGAGTTCTACGGCGTGGCCATGAACAAGGGTGCGAGCGATTTGGTGCGCCGGGTCAACAAGGTTCTGGAGGACTATCGCCGGGGCGGGGACGGCAGCCCGTGGATGACGGCCTACCGTAACTGGCTGGAAGCGGACCTGCCCGGCATCGACGCGCCCCCGGTGCCGAAGTACCGGGACTAGAAGTACCGGGGCCGAGCGGCGCATGCGCGCGGGGCCCGCGGGGCACGGCTGAGAGCACGCGACGACGGACGCCCGGGGGCGGACGAAGGACAGCGGACGACGGACAGCGGACGAAGGACAGCGGACGAAGGACGGCAGACAGCACCGAGCAGACGGCAACAACCGGACGAACACCGGCAATCGGCACTGGAACGGCAGAAAGGGCGGCAATGGGCGGCACGGGAACCTGGCCCGGCTCCGGCTCCGGCAGTGGGCTCGGCTCCGGGCACCCCGGCGGCGGCCTCCCGCCCCGCCCCATGGACCGGGACGAGGTCGACCGCGCGCTGGCCCGACTGGCCGCGGAGCACGAGGCGGTGGAGACCTCGCTGCTGGCCCTCCAGGACCACGCCGGCCGCCGCCTGCTGGAGGGCGCCGAACTGGCCGGCCTCACCAAGGAGCGGTGGGCCACGGCGGACGCCGCGATCACCCTCCTGTGGACGTACTTCGACGCCTACACCGCCGCGCTGCGCCAGGCCCGGGAGGTGCGGTCCCGACGCCGCTGGCCCTCGCCCCAGGAGCTGGTCGAGCTGACCGAGCGGCTGCGCGGCCGCAGCGTGACGGTCCCCGGCGCGGGTGCCGCCGGGGCCGGGCTGGCCGAACGCTTCGGCCTCGCCGAACTGGTGGCGCGGATGAACGAGCTCTACGCCGCCTCCCTCGACACCGTCGTCGCGGCGGACGCCGTGTGGTCGGCGCTGCCCGCCCGCATCGACCTGCTGGCCGCCGAGCTCCACCGGACCCGCTCCCTCGCCCACTCGGTCGGGGTGCGCCCCGGCGAGCACCCCTCCGGCGACGACCTGGAGGGCATCACCGCCGAGCTGACCGCCCTGCGCGCCGAGGTGATCGCCGACCCGCTGGGCTTCTGGCGGCCGGCCACCGGCAGTTCGGCGCCCGGTGGCGGCCGTCCCGACACCGAGCGGTACGACCGTGCCGCCCGCGCGCTGGAGGACGTACGCCGGGAGATCGAGGCCGTGCTGCTGGTGCGCCAGGACGCCGAGCGGCGCCTGGTCGGCCTGCGCGACCTGCTCTCGCGGGCGGACCGCACGCTCGCGGAGGCGCGGACGGCACGCGGTGAGGTGCTCGCGAAGATCGCGGCGTCCGAGGTGCCGGCGGTGAGCGGGCCGCCTACCGCGCTGCAGGAGCAGCTGGCGGCCGCGGCGGAGTACCGGCGGCACGCGCAGTGGCACCGGCTGTCGCCGCTGCTGGAGTCGCTGGAGCAGCGGGCGGAGGACGAACTGGAACGGGCCCGCGAGTCGTTGACCGCGGTCACGGCCCCGCTGGCGGTGCGCGCGGAGCTGCGCGGGCGGCTGGACGCGTACAAGGCGAAGGTGGCCCGGCACGGGCTGGCGGAGGACCCGGTGCTGGTGGAGCGGTACGACCAGGCCCGGCGGATGCTGTGGAGCGCGCCCTGCGACCTGCGGGCGGCCGAGGAGGCCGTGCTGCGCTACCAGCGGGCGGCGGCCGAGGTGCTGGTGCCGCGGCAGTACGAGCCGAGGGACGGCGAATGAGCGAGTACGGGGCGGCCTCGGCCGCGGGTCCCGGCGGCTACGGCGCCGTCGGCGGTCCGGGCGGATACGCGCCCGCCGCGGGCACCGACGGGTACGCGGCCGCCGCGGGCACCGGCGGCTACGGCGCCGCCGGCGGCCCGGGCGGGTACGGGGCCGCGGCGGAGCCCTGGCGTGCCGGGACGGCCGCGGTGGCGGGCGGCGCGTGCCGGCGACCGGGCTGCCCGGGGGCGTACGAGGACATGGGCGGCGGCAGCCTGTACTGCGACACGTGCGGCCTCGCGCCGGCACCGGCGGCGGCACCGGCAGCTCCCCTGCCGGGGGCCGGACACGGCCACGCGGCGGCCTCCGGGCCCTTCGCGACGGGAACACCGGGGGCGTCGGGGGCGTCGGTCGAGGCGGCCGCGGCGGGTGCCGAGGAGGTCTCGTCCCTGCCCACCGGCATGACCCGCGCGGGTCGGGGCGACGGCCGTGGCTCCCAGGGGTCTCACGGTTCGCACGGCTCTCACGGCTCCAACCCCTCCGCCGGATCAGGCGGTTCCGGCGGTTCCGGCCGTTCGGCCTCCTCGCCCTCGGCCCGGTCCTCCTCGCGGTCCGCGAGCTCGCGGCGCTCGGTCTCGGGCCGGCTCTCGCGTTCGCTGGCCGCTTCCGGTACGGGTTCCACCCGGTCGGTGTCGGTGCGCAGTTCGGGCTCCGCCTCGGGGCCGTCGACGCGCGGCCGGCTCGGGGCGGGGCTGGTGACCGTACCGGAGGTGCCGCGTCCGGATCCTGCCACGGCGGTGCTGGAGAACCCGGAGGTTCCCGAGCGGAAGCGTTTCTGCTCGCGCTGGGACTGCGGGGCGCCGGTGGGACGGGCCCGGGGGGGCCACCCCGGCCGCACCGAGGGCTTCTGCACCAAGTGCGGGCACCCGTACTCGTTCGTCCCGAAGCTGGGCCCCGGCGACGTGGTGCACGGCCAGTACGAGGTGGCCGGCTGTCTCGCGCACGGCGGCCTGGGCTGGGTGTACCTCGCGGTGGACCGCGCGGTCTCCGACCGGTGGGTGGTCCTCAAGGGCCTGCTGGACACCGGGGACCAGGACGCGATGGCCGCCGCGATCTCCGAACGGCGGTTCCTCGCGGAGATCGAGCACTCCAACATCGTGCGGATCTACAACTTCGTCGAGCACCTCGACCAGCGGACCGGCTCGCTGGACGGCTACATCGTCATGGAGTACGTCGGCGGCAAGTCGCTGAAGGAGATCGCCAACGCCCGCCGGCGGCCGGACGGCCGGCGCGACCCGCTGCCGGTCGAGCAGGCCTGCGCGTACGGGATCGAGGCCCTGGAGGCGCTCGGCCACCTGCACAGCCGCAACCTCCTGTACTGCGACTTCAAGGTCGACAACGCCATCCAGCAGGAGGACCAGCTCAAGCTCATCGACATGGGCGCGGTCCGGCGGATGGACGACGACGAGTCCGCGATCTACGGGACGATCGGCTACCAGGCGCCGGAGGTGGCGGAGGCGGGCCCCTCGGTGGCCTCGGACCTCTACACGGTGGCCCGCACGCTCGCCGTCCTGACCTTCGACTTCCAGGGGTACACGAACGTCTTCGTGGACTCGCTGCCGGACCCCGAGCACATCGAGGTCTTCCGGACCTACGAGTCCTTCTACCGGCTGCTGGTGCGGGCCACCGACCCGGACCCGGCCCGCCGGTTCGCCTCCGCGCAGGAGATGGCCGACCAGCTGACGGGCGTGCTGCGCGAGGTGGTGGCGCTGCAGACCGGCAGTCCGCGGCCGCAGCTGTCGACGCTGTTCGGCCCGGAGCTGCGGGTGCCGGACACGGAGCTGTTCGCGGAACGGGCCGCGGAGGTCTCGCTGTTGGGCGCCCGTGAGCCGGTCGCGCCCGGCGGCGTCCTGGAGCGGCTGCGCGCCCGGCTCCGCCGCGGCCCGGCCGCCCCGGCCCACGGGACGGGCCCCGGCACCACCTCGGCGGCGGGCTCTCGCCCGCCCTCCCGACCGGGTGCCGGATCGGGTTCCACCACGGCCTCGGCATCGGGACAGGGACGGGGACCGGGACCGGGTTCCGCCACGCCCCCCGACGCGCACCGTACGGGCGCCGGCCGCCCCGGGTCGGCGTCGCCGGCGACGCCGACCCGGGCCCGGGGGGCCCACCGGGCCCAGCCGGCGGGGACGGTCTCGACGCTGGGGTCGGTCGCCACGCACGCGGCCGCGGCGCCCGGCGCACGGGGGTCCGCCGGGTCCCCGGGCGCATCCGGAGCGTGGTCCGGCGAGGGCCGCGTACCGCGCCAGGGCGCCGACCCCCGGCCGGCGCCGCCCGCGGTCGGAGACGACGCGCACGGCCCCCACGGGCCCGCGAGCCCCGCACGGGCGGCCGCCGCGCCCGCGGCCGGCACCCCGCCGGCGGCCCCGGGCCCGGCCCTCGGTCTGGCGCCCGCCGACGCGGCCCGGCACGCCCTCGCGCTGCCGGTCCCGCTCGTGGACCCGGCCGACCCCAACGCGGGCTTCCTGGCAGGTCTGATCGCCTCCGCGCCCGCCGAACTCGTCGGCGCCCTGGGCGCTGCCCCCGCCGACTCCGTCGAACTGCGGCTGCGCGAGGTGCGGGCCCGCCTGGAGCTGGGCGAACCCGGCCCGGCCGAGCGGCTGCTGGACCGGCTGGAGGACGAGCACCCCGACGACTGGCGGGTGGTCTGGGCGCGCGGGGTGACCGCGCTGGCCACCGGCGACGACGCGGCTGCCGCGCTGTCGTTCGACGCGGTCTACGACGCCTTCCCGGGCGAGCCGGCGCCGAAGCTGGCGCTCGGTCTGTGCGCCGAGGTGCTGGGGCAGTTGGACAACGCCGCCGAGTACTACGGGCTGGTGTGGTGCACCGACCCCGGGTTCGTGAGCGCCGCGTTCGGGCTGGCCCGGGTGCAGTTGGCGAGCGGGGACCGGGCGGGCGCGGTGCGCACGCTGGAGTCCGTACCGGAGTCGTCCATCCACTGCACCGCGGCGCGGGTCGCGGCGGTCCGCGCGCGGCTGCGCGGGCGGTCGGCCCACGAGCCGCTGCTGGCCGACCTGACCGCCGCGGCCGGGCAGGTGGCGGGGCTGGAGGGGTTCGGCCTCGACGCGGTCCGCCGTGAGCACCTGACGACCGAGGTACTGGGGTCCGCGCTGGACTGGGTACTGTCGGGTAGCCCGGGGGCGAACCCCGGGCGCACCTCGCTGTTGGGCAGTCAACTGGACGAGCGGGGGCTGCGGTTCGGCCTCGAGCGGTCGTTCCGGGTCCTTGCTCGGCTGGCGCAGCGGGGTGAGGAGAGGATCGAACTGGTGGAGCGGGCCAACCGCTTCCGTCCCCGGACGTGGGTGTGAGTATGTCGCGGATGCCATGGCTGTCGGGGTGCCCCAGCTGCGCCGAACCCCTTGAGGAGGGCGACCGCTTCTGCGGCCGCTGCGGGTACTCGCTGGTGGGCGGCCCCGACCGCCCGACGATTCCCCTGCGCTCCGCGGGGGCCCACCCGGCCGGCCCGGCACCGGCCGGCGCCGCGCCGGTCCCGTCGGGCGGCGGGTTTCCGGCGGGCGCGGCCAGTTACGCGCCGCCGGCGCCCCCGGCGCCCCGGGCGGGTCCGTCCCGCCCGGACGCCGGCGCGGCGGGCCGCCCCGCCGCCCCGCTCGCCCCGCCGGACCCCTTCGGCGTGCCCCGGCCCGCCGCCCCGCCGGTCCCGCCCGTCCCGCCCGCTCCGCCGTCGGCGACGGGCCCGTACGACACGGCGGCCACCGCGCCCCACGTCCCGCCGCCCCCCGCCGCGGCCCCGCCCGGCGTGCGCTTCGACGGCCCCGACCACGCGCTGCCCGCCCAGACCGCCGGCTCGCCGGCCGGGCCGTACCCGGCCCCCGGGTACGGCCCCGCGGAGCCCGGCGGCGCGCCGGACGGCCCGTACGCGCCCCGCGCCGAGCACGGCGGCATGGCGGAGCCGGAGGGCCCGTACCCGGTCGCCGGCGACGGGCACCCCGCCGGCCCGCACCCCTTCGGCGGGACCGAGCCGGGCCCCGGCCACCCCGCCGACGGCACCGGTGCGGGCTCCGGTCCCGGTCCCGGCACCGGCACCAGCACCAGCACCAGCACCAGCACCGCCAACGGCACCGTGTGCGTCGCCTGCCGCGGCGGCCGCGTCGACACCGACGGCTACTGCGAGAACTGCGGCCACGCCCAGCCCCGCGAGCGGGACCACATGGAGGAGGCCCTGGAGACCGTGGCCGCGGTCAGCGACCGCGGCCTGCGCCACCACCGCAACGAGGACTCCTTCGCCGTGGCCGCCACCGCCCTGCCGGACGGGTCCACCGCGACGGTGGCCGTCGTGTGCGACGGCGTGTCCTCCGCGAGCCGTCCCGACGACGCCTCCGCGGCCGCCGCGCACACCGCGAACGAGTCGCTGCTCGCCGCCCTCCCCCGCGGCGCGCACCCCCAGCAGGCCATGCACGAGGCCATCCTCACGGCGGCGAACGCCGTCGCGTCCCTGTCCGCCACCCCCGGCCACCAGAACGCCCCGGCCTGCACCCTCGTCGGCGCCGTCGTCATCCGCGGCGTCCTCGTGATCGGCTGGGTCGGCGACTCGCGCGCGTACTGGGTGCCGGACGACCGCTCGACCCCGCCCGCCCGGCTCACCGAGGACGACTCCTGGGCCGCCCAGATGGTCGCCGCGGGCCTGATGGACGAGGCCGAGGCGTACGCCGACGTGCGCGCGCACGCCATCACCGGCTGGCTCGGCGCGGACGCGTACGAGGTGGAACCGCACACCGCCGCCTTCCGGCCCGACCGGCCCGGCGTGGTCGTGGTGTGCACGGACGGCCTGTGGAACTACGCCGAGTCCGCCGACGAGATGGCCCGGGTGCTGCCGGCCGACGCCGCCGCACGGCCGCTGCACAGCGCGCAGGTGCTGGTCGGACACGCGCTGGACGGCGGCGGGCACGACAACGTCACCGTGGCCGTGGTACCCGTCCCGCTGGCGGGCCCGTCCGGACCCGGCGTCCCGCTCCCCGCCCCCGCCCACCCCTGAGCGGCCCCCGCGGCCCTGCCCGCGGCCGCCGTCGCAGTCCGAGGAGCCCGCACGTATGGCCAACTTCGCCAAGCCCCGCGCTCCGCGCTTCGCCGTCGAGGTGTACCAGAACGAGTTCCTGCCCGACGGCGGCCGGGACGTCCACGCCGTCGTCACCGTGACCGCCTCCGGCGGCGCGAGCCTGGCCCGGGCGGCCGGGCCCGACGCCGCCGTGGTGGTGATGGTGGACTGCTCGGGGTCGATGGAGTACCCGCCCACCAAGATGCGCGGGGCCCGGGAGGCCACCGCGGCCGCCCTCGACACCCTGCGCGACGGCACGTCGTTCGCGGTGGTGGCCGGGACGCACAAGGCCCGGGACGTCTACCCCGGCGGCGGCCGGCTGGCCGTGGCGGACCCCGCCACCCGCGCGGCGGCGAAGGAGGCCCTGCGCCGGCTGGGCGCGGGCGGCGGCACCGCCATCGGCACCTGGCTGCGACTGGCCGAGCGGCTGTTCGCCGCCGACGGCCCGGGCTCCGGGGCCGCCGTCCGGCACGCGGTCCTGCTCACCGACGGCCGCAACGAGCACGAGAGCCCCGAGGAGCTGGCCGCGGCCCTGGCCGCCTGCGCGGGCCGGTTCACCTGCGACGCGCGCGGGGTGGGCACGGACTGGGAGGTCAAGGAGGTCACCGCCGTCGCGGAGGCGCTGCTCGGCCGCGCCGACATCGTGGCCGATCCGGCGGGCCTGGCCGCGGACTTCACCGGGATGATGGCGGCGGCCATGGGCAAGGGGGTCGGGGACGTCGCGCTCCGCCTGTGGACGCCGCTGAACGCCGAGGTCCGCTTCGTGAAGCAGGTCTCCCCCACGGTGGTGGACCTCACCGACCGGCGCACCGGGGCCGGCCCGCGCGCCGGGGACTACCCGACCGGTTCGTGGGGCGACGAGTCCCGGGACTACCACGTGTGCGTACGGGTGCCGGCCGCCGGACTCGGCCAGGAGATGCTGGCCGCGCGGGTCTCCCTCGTGGTCCCCGGCGGCCCGGCGACGGTTCCCGGCCGGGGTGCAACCGACGGGGGCGTCCCCGCCGTCCTGTCCCAGGGGTTGGTACGGGCGGTGTGGACGGACGATCTGGTCGCATCGACCGCGATCAGCCCCCAAGTGGCGCATTACACAGGTCAGGCGGAGCTGGCCCAGGCCATCCGGCAGGGACTGGAAGCCCGTAAATCGGGAGATTTCGACTCTGCCACGGCCAAGTTGGGACGGGCCGTACAGCTGGCGAGTGCGTCGGGGAACGAGGACACTGCGAAACTGCTTGCGAAGGTGGTCGACGTCGTCGATGCCGCGACCGGTACTGTGCGGCTGAAAGCGAAGGTGGCGGATGCGGACGAGATGACTCTCGAGACGCGTTCGACGCAGACCGTGCGAGTGAAGAAGTCCTGAATTGCGGCCCCTGGGGGGCCCGACGGGGAGAGGGGGAAGGGCCGACATGCCGACCTGTCCGAACGGACACCATTCGGTCTCCGAAGACTGGTGCGAGGTCTGCGGCCACCGCATGGCCGGAGCGGGCGCGCCCGCCGGGGCGATGCCTCCCCCGCCGGGGCCCTCGTACGGCGGCTACGGCTACCCGGGTCCCGATGGCGGGGCCACGATGCAGGCCGAGCTCTGCCCGCAGTGCCGCACCCCGCGCGAGGCCATGGCGCCGTTCTGCGAGGAGTGCCGCTACAACTTCCAGACCCGGACCCCGAGCCCGTTCCCGCCCGGCCGCCCCGGCCCCGGTGCGCCGGTACCGCCGCACGGCACCGGGCCCGGCGCTCCGGTGCCCCCGCACGGCACCGGCCCCGGCGGACCGCACCCCGGCGCGGGCATGAACATGCAGCCCGGCTACCCGCAGACCCAGGGACCGCGCCCGCAGGACCCGTTCGACTACCAGGGCTCCCGGCCCTCGCAGATGAACCGGCCGGCGGAGCCCCTCCACGGCGACCCCGCCGGCGGCTACCCGCCGCCCGGGCAGCCCGGCGGACCGCAGGGCGGCTACGGGGGCGGCCACCCCGGCGCCCCGGCGCCCGGCCCGCAGCAGCCCGGCGCGGACGACTGGATGCTGCCGCCGCCCGGCGGCCGCGTGCCGCACCCGCAGCAGGCCTACCAGCCCGCCGCCCCGCCGCAGCCGCACGCCCCGCAGCACCAGCAGCCGCACCCGGGCCAGGGCATGCCCGGCCAGCCCGTGCCCGGCCAGCCCGTGCCGGGCCAGCAGATGCCGGGCCAGCCCATGCAGGGCCGGCAGATGCCCGGTCAGCCCATGCAGGGCGGGCACCCCGGCAACCCCGGTCACCCGGGCGCCGGCCACCCCGGCCAGCCGCAGCAGGGCCAGGCCATGTACCCCGGCCAGCAGCAGCCCTACCCCGGCCAGGGCGGCTCCTGGAGCGCCACCATCGGTCCGGACCGCGCGTACTTCATGGCGATGATGCAGCGCAGCGGCCCGGAGGCGTCGGGCCTCAACCTGCCCGCGTACTCGCCCGAGCAGCACCTGCCGCTCACCGGCGGCCAGATCACCATCGGCCGGCGCCGCCAGTCGACCGGGGAGTCCCCCGACATCGACCTGTCGGTGCCGCCGGAGGACCCGGGCGTGTCGCACCAGCACGCCGTGCTGGTCCAGCAGCCCGACGGCAGCTGGGCGGTCGTGGACCAGAACTCCACCAACGGAACCACGGTCAACGGCGGCGACGAGCCCATCCAGCCGTTCGTGCCGATTCCGCTCGGCGACGGCGACCAGGTGCACGTCGGCGCCTGGACCACCATCACCATCCGCCGCGGCTGATCCGCCCCCGGCCCGACCTCCCGGTCGGGCCGCCGGTGCGGTCGGCCCCGGGCACGGTCGGGCCCCGGCACGGTCGGGGCCGTCGGCGCGGTCAGGCCGTCGGCGCGGCGGGACCGTCGGCGCGGCGGGACCGTCGGCGCGGTCAGGCCGCCGGTCTCCCCAGGGGCCACACGTAGGGCCCTCGGGGATCGTCCAACCACGCCCACTCCCCCTCCGCGTTCACGGTCACCCCGAAGCGCTCCCGCCCGGGCCGCCCCTCACCGCGCCACAGGTCCAGGGCCTCGCGCGGGTGCAGCGCCTCGCCGGCCAGCGCCAGCAGGAAGTGGAAGCGGTCGTTCTCCAGCACCTCGTACGGCAGGTGCGCCGGCGGACCCCCGGCCACCCCCTGCCCGTCCCCCGCCCCTGCCCCCGCCCCCGCCCCCGCCGCACCCACGCCCGCGGCCGGCGCGCGTTCCCCGCCCCGCAGCGGCACGAAGTACGCCGGCGTGTGCAGGAAGCGCCCCTCGGCGAAGGCCGCGTCCCGCACCGTCAGGGCGAGCAGCCCGGTGGCCACCGGGCCCAGGATCCGCGCCCCCGGCACGCACTGGCCGAGCCACGCGTGGGGGATCCGGGGCAGTTCGCAGGTCGCCAGGATCCGGTCGTACGGCGCCCGGGCCGGGCAGCCGCGCGCCCCGTCGCCGGTGACCACCGCCGGGTGGTGGCCGAGCCGTGCCAGGTGCGAGCGGGCCGACTCGGTGATCTCCTCGTCCAGGTCCACCGTGGTGACGTGCTCGTCCCCGAGCCGGTGGCAGAGCAGCGCCGCGTTGTAGCCCGTGCCCGCGCCGATCTCCAGGACGTCGTCCCCGTCGCGCACGTCGAGGGCGTGCAGCATCCGCGCCATGAGGGACGGCTGGGTGCTGGACGAGAGCAGCTCGGCCCCGCGCACCCGCGTGGCCAGCGGAGCGTCCGTGTAGACGCCGCGCAGCCAGCGGGCCCGGTGGCCGGGGTCGGGGTCCTCGCCCCAGAGCCGCTCGTACCCGGCCCCGCGGGCGACGTAGAAGTACGGGACGAACACGTGCCGCGGCACGGCCGCGAAGGCCGCCCGCCAGGCGGGGTCCGGCAGGTCGCCGGCCGCGGTCAGCTCCCGCACCTGCGCGGCGTGCGCCACCTCGCGCTCGACCTCGTGCGCGGCGCTGTCCGATCCGTGCGCGCTCCGTGCGCCCATGGGTCCACTGTCCTGCCCCGGGGCGCGCACGGCGAACCGGCCGCGCCCGCGCACCCGCCGCGCGCCTGCGCCCCGGAGGCCCGGGAGAAGTCCTAGGTCCGGGGTCCTCCGTCCGGGTGTCTGAGACCATGGTCGGGTGACTGACATTCCCAAGGGCACGCTGCAGGAGCAGACCTTCTTCGAACAGGTGGGCGGCGAGGAGACCTTCCGGCGCCTGGTCCACCGTTTCTACGAAGGCGTGGCCGAGGACCCGCTGCTGCGGCCGATGTACCCCGAGGAGGACCTGGGGCCGGCCGAGGAGCGGTTCGCCCTGTTCCTGATGCAGTACTGGGGCGGTCCCACCACCTACAGCGAGCACCGCGGGCACCCGCGGCTGCGGATGCGGCACGCACCGTTCGTGGTGGACCGGGCCGCGCACGACGCGTGGCTGCGGCACATGCGGGTCGCGCTGGACGAGCTGGGCCTGGCGCCCGAGCACGAGGAGCAGCTGTGGCGCTACCTGACCTACGCCGCGGCCTCGATGGTCAACACGGCTGACTAGGGCGCCGTCGCGGGTACCCGCCGGGGTACCCGCGCCTCAGACCGGCCGGACCTGGAGCGCGCCCAGCCCGCCGCCGGGTCGGCGCAGGGCGACGGATCCGTACGGGGTGCGCAGCCGCAGCCAGCCGCCGGCGGCCAGCAGCGCCACCGGCTCGGGGGCTCCGGCAGACCCGGCGCCGCCCGCGAGGGCACGCACCGGGCGCAGGAAGCCCAGGGACTGCGCGGCGTGCACGGCACGCAGCGGGAGCTCGGTCCCGGCGACCGTACGGGACCAGATCTCGCGGCCGATGCGGTCGCGTTCGGCGCGCGTGCGCCGATCGGCGGGCAGGGCCTCGTCACGGGCCCGGAACTCGGCGACGGCCGCGCCGACGGCGGCCCGCATGGCCTCCGCGCCCGGCAGGCCGGTGACCTGCTGCCAGCCGCCGCGCGGCGGCAGCACCCCGGCCCACGGCGGGCCGGTCACGGCCGCGGGCACGACCGCCGTACCGGCGGCCTCGTCCACGGACTCCAGCAGCTCGCCCGCCGAGACGGTGACGTCGAGGGGCGCGGCCGGCCCCGGCCCCGCGAGCCGGGCGGTGCGGATCGCCAGGACCTCGAACGACGGCGGCCGCCCGAAGACGGCCAGCGCCGCCCCGCCCGCCTGCGCCTGCAGACGGACGGCGGCGGCCCGGTCGTAGTGCACCAGGCGACCCAGGAAGGCGGCGAGGTCCGCCGCCTCCCCCGAGTCGGCCAGGTGCAGCGGGATCGTCATGCGGCGGCGCGCCCGTCGGAGCTCGCGCTGTCGTCGACGTACTCCTGGAGGAACGTGCGCTCCTCCTCGGTGATGCGGCGCGGCCGCTGCGCTTCGAGGTCGAAGGGCACGACCACCGTCTCGGCGCGCACGTAGACCTGCTCGGGGTCCTTGATCTCGTAGGCGATGACCAGCGAGGCCGCGCCTATCTTCTTCACCCAGGACTCGATGGTCACCGGCTCGTGCCGGTGGACCAGCGGACGGACGTAGTCGATCTCGTGGCGGGCCACCACGGAGCCGCCCTGGAACGACGTGGAGCCGTTCCCCGGTGCCAGCCGGAACATGAAGTCGATCCGGGCCTCCTCCAGGTAGCGGAGGAACACCACGTTGTTGACGTGCCCGAAGGCGTCCATGTCCGACCAGCGCAGGGGGCAGCTGTAGATGTGACGTGCCACGAGTCGATCTGCCTCGGTTTCCTTCTCGGCGGCTTCCCTCTCGACGGAGGCGACGGCGGCGGCCCGGGGACGAGCCCGGGCCGCCGCCCGCGGCCTCAGCCTCGGGTGAGCTTCTTGTACGTGGCGCGGTGCGGACGGGTGGCGTCCGGACCGAGCCGCTCGATCTTGTTCTTCTCGTACGACTCGAAGTTGCCCTCGAACCAGAACCACTTCGACTCGCCCTCGTACGCCAGGATGTGCGTGGCGACTCGGTCGAGGAACCAGCGGTCGTGGGAGACGACCACGGCCGCACCGGGGAACTCCAGCAGCGCGTTCTCCAGGGAGCCCAGGGTCTCGACGTCGAGGTCGTTGGTGGGCTCGTCGAGGAGCAGCAGGTTGCCGCCCTGCTTGAGGGTGAGCGCGAGGTTCAGGCGGTTGCGCTCACCGCCGGAGAGCACGCCGGCCGGCTTCTGCTGGTCCGGGCCCTTGAAGCCGAAGGCGGAGACGTAGGCGCGGGACGGCATCTCGACGTTTCCGACGTTGATGTAGTCCAGCTCGTCCGACACGACCGCCCAGAGGGTCTTCTTGGGGTCGATGTTGGCGCGGCCCTGGTCGACGTACGAGATCTTGACGGTCTCGCCGACCTTGATCTCGCCGGAGTCCGGGGCCTCGAGGCCCTGGATCATCTTGAACAGCGTCGTCTTGCCGGCGCCGTTCGGGCCGATGATGCCGACGATGCCGTTGCGCGGCAGGGTGAAGGACAGGTCGTCGATGAGGACCTTCTCACCGAAGGCCTTGGTGAGGTTGTTGACCTCGACGACGATGGAGCCCAGGCGCGGGCCCGGCGGGATCTGGATCTCCTCGAAGTCCAGCTTCCGCATCTTGTCGGCCTCGGCCGCCATCTCCTCGTAGCGGGCGAGGCGGGCCTTGGACTTGGCCTGGCGGCCCTTGGCGTTGGAGCGGACCCACTCCAGCTCTTCCTTGAGGCGCTTGGCGCGCTTCTCGTCCTTCTTGCCCTCGACCTTGAGGCGCTCGGCCTTCTTCTCCAGGTAGGTGGAGTAGTTGCCCTCGTACGGGTGGGCGCGGCCGCGGTCGAGCTCGAGGATCCACTCGGCGACGTTGTCCAGGAAGTAGCGGTCGTGGGTGACGGCCACGACGGCGCCCTTGTACTGGGCGAGGTGCTGCTCGAGCCAGTTCACCGACTCGGCGTCGAGGTGGTTGGTGGGCTCGTCGAGGAGCAGCAGGTCGGGGGCCTCCAGCAGCAGCTTGCAGAGGGCCACGCGGCGCTTCTCACCACCGGAGAGGGTGGTGACCGGCCAGTCGCCGGGCGGGCAGCCCAGGGCGTCCATGGCCTGCTCCAGCTGGGCGTCGAGGTCCCACGCGTTGGCGTGGTCCAGGTCGTCCTGGAGCTTGCCCATCTCCTCCATCAGCTCGTCCGTGTAGTTGGTGGCCATCTCCTCGGCGATGGCGTTGAACCGGTTGAGCTTGGTCTTGATCTCGCCGACGCCGTCCTCGACGTTCTGCAGGACGGTCTTGGACTCGTCGAGCTTGGGCTCCTGCATGAGGATGCCGACGGAGTACCCGGGCGACAGGAAGGCGTCGCCGTTGGACGGCTGCTCGATGCCCGCCATGATCTTCAGGACGGTGGACTTACCGGCACCGTTCGGGCCGACCACACCGATCTTGGCTCCCGGCAGGAAGTTCAGGAAGACATCGTCAAGGATCACCTTGTCGCCGTGCGCCTTGCGCGTCTTGCGCATGGTGTAGATGAACTCAGCCAAGAGAAACCGTCCGGCAGATCGATGGGTGGGCAGATACACCCCATCTTGCCAGCCGTCCACCCCAGGGGTGAAACCCATATGGTCAGCCCTTGATCGTCCCGGACCACCGCCCCTGCCCCCGCCCGGCCCGGCGCCGGAACGATCACCGGACCCCGCTCCGGCCGCGCGGGGGACCGCTGCTTCCGCCACGCCGTCCGCGACCCTCCGTGACCGCCTGCTACGCACCGTCCCGGCCCCTCCGCCCGAACGCGGCTGCGAGGCGGCCGCGAAGGCGACCGCGAAAGCGGTGACCAGCCGCGCGAACTCGACCTCGGTCCCCGTTTCCCCTCCTGCCGGTCCGCCGGGCTGTCAGTGGTGCCTGCCACGATTCCCGCCATGACTCCGTGGAACCTGCTGGACCTCGACACGGCGCTCCGGACGAGCTGGGCCGCCGACACGTCCACCCCGCCGGAACTCAGCGGGATCGGGTGGAGCCCCGACAACCCCTCGTGGGGCCACTGCGACATCACGGCGCTCCTCGTCCACGACCTCTTCGGCGGCGACCTCGTGGTCGGCGAAGTGGACGTCGACGGCACCGCCGAGGGCTACCACTGGTGGAACCGCCTCCCCAACGGCGTGGAGCTCGACCTGACCAGGGAGCAGTTCCGGCGCGGCGAGCGGGTGACCGCACCCCGGGTCGTCCAGCGCCCTGCCGGGCCGCTGTCCCACCGCTGGGAGGAGTACCTCCTCCTGCGCTCACGGGTCGGCAAGCTCCTCGGCACCCTGCCGGACCCGACCTGACCATCCGGGCTCGCGCCCGAGGCCCGCGCCCGAGGCCTGGGCCGTGCCCGGGCCCGAGCCCGACGCCGGGCAGTCAACGGCGCAGGGGAACAGGGCCCTTGGCATGCTGCTGCCATGCGTGCGATACCTCCCGTGCTGCCGGCCGGCGCGATGAACAGGACCGGCCAACCGGCCTTCACCCTCCCCAACGGCTTCCACCTGCGCCCGTGGCGACCGGACGACGCCGAGGTACTGGTCCGGTCGTGCCACGACCCGGAGATCCGGCGGTGGAACCGGACCGATCCCCTCTCACCGGACGAGGCACGAGCGAAGATCGCGCACTGGGGCCGCCGTTGGCAGGACGAGCAGGCCGCGATCTGGGCGATCGCGCCGTCCCCCGGCGCCGGACCCGTCGGGCTCATCGGGCTCGCGGACATCGACCTCGCCGGCGGCAGCGCCGAGTTCCTCTACTGGCTGCTGCCCGAGGGGCGCGGCCACGGCGCCATGGTCGACGCGACGGTCCGGGTCAGCCGGTGGGCGCTCGACGACCTCGGTCTGCACCGGCTCCGCATCACGCACTCCGTGGCCAACCCGGCGTCCTGCCAGGTCGCGGCGAAGGCGGGCTTCACCCTCGAAGGCACCCTGCGCAGCGCCCTGCTCCACGCGGACGGCTGGCACGACGAACACCTCCACGCCCGCGTTCACGGCGACCCGTGACGGCCCCGGGGCGCGGCTGCTACTCCTGCCGGTCGGGGTCGACCGGGGGCTTGCGGAGGAGGAAGACGACGCCGGCGCCGAGGACCACCAGGCCGACGGCCAGGGCGGCGATGACGGGGGTGGCGTTCGAGCTGCCGCTGGCTGCGAGCCGGGTCTCGGCGGTTTCGGGGCCCTCCCCCTCCCCTCCCGCCGCCTTCGGGGCCGAGGCTCCCGACGTGGTTTCGGGCAGCATCAGCGCATCGGCGTACGTGCGTGCCGCCAGGCGGGTGGGCGCCCACACGCCGGTGGCCGTGGCGGTGGCCGCGGACTCGCTGGAGCCGGCCACGATCTGCGCCTGGCCCGCGCCCTCGCTGGTCAGCACCCGGCCCACGGGTACGCGGGTGGCACCCTGCACCGTCACCGCGCCCACCCCGTCGGGCGTGCCCTCGGGCACGTCGAAGTACAGGCGCGTGCCGTTGGCGGCCCGGGTCACCGGGGTGCCGTCGGCCCCGGTGATCCGCACACCGGCGGCCTGGGCCGCCTGGTCAGGGGCCACCGACACGCTCTGGGCACCGGTGCGCACGGTGACCGGACCGATGCGCCCGCCCGCCGGACCCGTGACCGTGCCGGGCGTCAGGGTCAGCGAAGCCGGCGGCTCGGGCAGTCGCCTGGCCGCCTTCTGCAGGTAGTCGGCGAGCTTCTCGGCCGCCGGGTCCGCCGCCGTCACGGCGACGTGGTCCGAGAACCGCCAGATCGCCACCTGCGTGCCGGCCGCCGCCGCGTCGGCCGTCAGCGCCCCGGCGCCGGCCCGGCGGGCGAGCCCGGCCAGGTCGTTGAGCTGCGGATAGGAGTGCTGCAGGACCCACCGGATGCGTCCCGCGTCCTTGTTGCCCGCCAGCGCACTCCCGCCCCACGCCGATTCCGTGTACCGCGCCTCGCGGGGGGACAGGCCCGCGATGCCCACCCCGTACGTCTGCAGCGTCCCGCCGCCGTCCACCTGCAGCTCGTACAGGCCGGCAGGGATCCGCCGCACCCCGGTCGGGGTGTGCAGCACGGCCTCGCCGCCGGTACTCAGCCCGGCCAGGACCGCCGTCGTGCCGCCCGCGGGCCTGACGATCGGTGCACCGGTCGATCCCGCGTCCGCCCAGGCCACGCCCGCGGAAGCGGAACCCGTGAGCGCGGCGGCGAGGAGGGTCGCGGCCATGGCCGACGGGCGCAGCGCCACGCCCGCCGGTGTGCGGACCGCACGGACCGTACGGACCGTGAGAGATGAGAAACGTGCGAGAGGTGAAGCGGAAACGACGCCAGACACAGTCTTCCCCTTCGGGCCAGCGGCCCTCGTGCCCACGAGTACCGGGGAATCCTAGCGGTCTCGAACACTCAGACCACCGCCACCTTCTGAGCTCCCATCAGTCCCACCTCTCCCCTGGGTAGCCTCCGGAAGGCCGAAGTG
This sequence comes from Streptomyces sp. NPDC093225, assembly GCF_044753805.1. Classification (NCBI taxonomy): domain Bacteria; kingdom Bacillati; phylum Actinomycetota; class Actinomycetes; order Kitasatosporales; family Streptomycetaceae; genus Streptomyces; species Streptomyces sp. NPDC093225. The sequence goes on along the minus strand of NZ_JBIVNX010000035.1, from coordinate 44,127 downwards.
CCGCGGCTCAGGTCGTGTCCCACGGCCCACGCGTCCACGTCCGCGGAGAACCAGCGCTTCCCCTCCTCGTCCCCTTCCCTGTCGCGCACCCGCAACCGCCCGTACACCACGAGCGGTTCGCCGACCGATACGGATCCGGCCAGGTTCGCGGCGAGCGCCCGGCGCGCCCAGACCGTGTAGAAGCTGGTCGGCCCGTCGGTCCAGGCCTGTTTCTGGCGGTCCCAGTAGCGCGCCTGGACCGCCAAGCGGAATCTCGCGACGGCCCCTGCGGCCGCCTCCCGGTAGTCGATCGCGGTCGCCGCGTTGCCCATCAGTGTCACCAGCGTGTCGTGCATCCCCGCCCCCTCCACGGTCCGGCCCGACGGGCCGGCGCCCCCGGTGCGGCCGCCCGCGGGGGGCGGCCGCCGGACCGGGCTGTCCGGTCCGGTCTTCATGCTGCGGCCGGGGCCGGGTGCGGGTGTTCGGCCTGTGGACGACGACGCGGCTGTGGACGAGTTTTGGCCAAAGGTTGGTGGGTCGGGTGGTCGGCGCCGCTATCCCGTCGCCGTCGGGAGCTTCGCGACCGTCGCGTACTGCTCCCGCACTTCCCGGTACCGCAGCAGTTCCGCCGCCACCGGCTCCAGGACCCGGGCCCGGCCGCAGCCGGCCGCGGCCTGGCGCAGCCGGTCCTCGGCCTCCTGCCCGTAGCGGCGGGCCGGGCCCCGGGCGGCGACCGTGCACATCCACTCGACCAGGGGACCACCGACGATCCCGGCGATCATCAGCAGGACGGGGGGCAGCAGCCGTGGTTCGAGGACGCCGACGATCTGGCCGACCAACCACAGCCCACCGAAGATCTGCAGCAGCGTCATCGAGGCCTGGGCCAGGACCGCCACCGGCCACCACGCCGGCCGCGGCGGCTTCCCGCCGGGCGCCCCCGCCCCGACTCCGGCCGTCGGCGCACCCCCACCCGCGGTCGCCGCGGTCGCCCCCGGCCCGGCTCCGGCCGCGGACCCGGCGCCGTGGCCCGGTGCGGACCCGCCCCCGCCCCCGGACCCGGACCCGGAACCCGCCCCCGCGCCGACCACGGCGCCGAAACGGATGCCGACCGCGAGCTCGTCCAGTTCCTCCGGCAGCCGCTCCGCCCCGCGCACCGCCGTCTCGCGCACCGCCTGCGCCCACGGCTCGGGCAGCCCGGCCGCCGCGTCGTCCGCGATGATGCGGACGGCCTGCTCGACCCGCTGCCGCGCGGTGACCTCCTCCTCGGCGGGCTGTTCGGGCGCCACCGGGCCCCGCCGCAGCAGCTGCGGCGTGCGCTTGTCGTCGTACCAGCGCCACAGCCGCAGCCAGGGCGTGCCGCAGGCCTTGCCGGCGTTGCGCCGCCAGGCGCGTTCGGCGGCGAGTCCGGCCGCGTGGGCGCCCACGGCCTCGGCGATGCGGTCCTCGAACTCCGCCCGGGCCCGCTCGCCGATCTCGGGCCGGCCGTCGGCGACGTACAGCGGGCGCAGCCGCAGCGCGGCCCGGTCGACGTCGGCGGAGATGCGGCGGGTGGCGGCACCGCGCTCCTGGGTGAACTGGCCGAGGAGTTCGCGCAGCTCGGGTACGCCCTCCCCGGTGAGCGCGGAGAGGCCGAGGACGGTGGCTCCGGGGTCGCCGTGCTCGCCGAGGGCCATGCCGTCCTCGTCGAGCAGCCGGCGCAGGTCGTCGAGGACGAGGTCGGCGGCGTCCGCGGGGAGCCGGTCGATCTGGTTGAGGACGACGAAGGTGATCTCGGCGTGGCCGGCGAGGGGGCGCAGGTAGCGCTCGTGGAGGACGGCGTCGGCGTACTTCTCGGGATCGACGACCCAGATGACGGCGTCGACGAGGGCGAGGACGCGGTCGACGTGGGCGCGGTGGCTGGTGACGGCCGAGTCGTGGTCGGGCAGGTCGATGAGGACGAGGCCGGCGAGGCTCTCGTCGCGGTCGCCGTCGCGCGGGCGGCGGCGGAGCCGGCCGGGGATCTCCAGGCGGTCGAGGAGTCCGGCGGCGCCGTCGGTCCAGCTGCAGGCGATGGGGGCGGAGGTGGTGGGGCGGCGCAGGCCGGTCTCGGAGATCTGTACGCCGGCGAGGGCGTTGAAGAGGGTGGACTTGCCGCTCCCGGTGGCGCCGGCGATGGCGACGACGGTGTGGCGGGGGGACAGTCCGCGGCGGGCGGCGGCCTCGTCGAGGACCCGGCCGGCCTCGGCGAGGGTCAGGCCGTCGAGGCGGGTGCGGGAGAGGCCGACGAGCTGGCGCAGGGCGTCGAGGCGGACGCGCAGGGCGTGCGCCTCGGTGGCGTCCGCCGGGCCGGTGCCGTCGGCGACGGCCCGTACGAGGGCGCCGGTCTCGTCGACGGCGCGGGGGCCGGTGCCGTCGGGGTCGTCGCCGTCGAAGTCCTCGTCGGCGGCGGGCTCGGCGAGGAGGCCGCGGATGCGGGTGCCGGTGGGGCGCTCGCCCTTGGCGGCGCGGCGGGCGATCAGTCCGTCGTCCCAGCCGGTGCGGCCGGTGGCCCCGTGGTTCTCGTGGTCCTCGCGGCCGGGGTCTCCGTACGGGCCCGCGTCGCCGGCGTGGCGGGCCCGATTCCGGTCCCGGCGCCGGTCGCCGTCGCGGCCCCGGTCGTCGGCGCGGTCGGTCATGGTGGTCACCGCGCTCACCTCTCCTTCTGCAGCACGGACAGCGCGGCGATCAGTTCGGCCTGTGGTTCCGGGGTGACGTCGAGGGCGTCGAGGGGGGCCAGGCGGCGGTCGCGCTCGGCCCGCAGGACCTTGTCGAGGTGGCTGGTGACCAGCTCGTTCCCGCGGTCGCGCAGGCGTACGGCCGCGTGCACCCCGATCCGCTGCGCGAGCCGGTCCCCCGCCTGACGGGCCCGTTTGCCGCCGAGCAGGGCCGCGACGAGCAGCGCGGCCACGGCGTCGGCGGCGGGGGCGGACTGCTTGTCCATGTGGCCGACCTCGTCCTCGGCGAGTTCCTCGAGGACGCGCCGCCAGCGGCGTACGGCGATGCCGATGCGTTCCCCCGCCTCGTGGTCGGGGGTCGGCAGCGGTACGGCCCCGGCGGCCGGCTCCCGGCGCCAGGCCTCGGCGATGCGTTCGTCGGCGGCGGCGACGGCGCACTGCAGCAGCGCGGTCAGGCTCTCGGCGAGGGAGTCGAGGAGTTCGTCGGCGGTGGTGTCGAGGGGGTAGCCGCGCCAGCGGGTGAGGGCGTCGCCGGCGAGGACGGCGCCGGCCTGGAGGCGGGCGCGCACCCGCTTGCCCTCGCGCAGGTACGCCTCCTCGACCGCGGTGGTGAGCCGGACGGCGGCGGCGTGCTGGGCCGCGACGGCGGAGGCGAGCTCCGGCATGCGGCTGCCGAGGGACTCCAGGACGCCGACGGCGGTGCGGCCGACGGCCTGCTGGCGGGCGGCGGGGTCCTGGGCGCGGTGGGCGAGCCAGGCGTACAGGGGGGCGACGGCGCTGGCGGGCAGCAGTCCCCCGCCGCCGGCGGACTCGGGGAGTTCGGGGACGGTGAAGCGCGGTACGTCGCCGAGTCCGGCGCGGGTGAGGAGGGCGGCGTACTGGCGGGAGACCTCGGCGAGGAGCTGGTGGGGCACCCGGTCGAGGACGGTGATGAGGGTGGCGTCGTACTCCTTCGCGGTACGCAGCAGGTGCCAGGGGATGGCGTCGGCGTAGCGCGAGGCGGTGGTGACCATGACCCAGATGTCGGCGGCGCAGATCAGTTCGGCGGCGAGGGTGCGGTTCTCCACGACGAGGGAGTCGATGTCGGGGGCGTCCAGCAGGGCGAGGCCGCGGGGCAGGGTGCTGACGGTCTCGATGCGCAGCTCGCGGGTGGTGTCCGGGGCGCCCGGGGCGCCGTGGCCGCGGTCGCGGGCGCGGGCGCGGGCGCGGGCGCGGGCGCGGGCGGCGCCGGGGAGGAGTTCCTCCTCGCCGTGGGGGAGCCAGACGCGCATCAGGTCGGGCAGCACGCGCATGCCGGCGTACCAGTGGTGGTCGTCCGGGTGGCAGACGAGGACCGGGGTACGGGTGGTGGGGCGCAGGACGCCGGCCTCGCTGACCTGACGGCCCACCAGGGAGTTGACCAGGGTGGACTTTCCGGCGCCGGTGGAGCCGCCGATCACGGCGAGGACGGGAGCTTCGGGGGCGCGCAGGCGCGGTACGAGGTAGTCGTCGAGCTGGGCGAGCAGCTCGGACCGGGTCTGGCGGGCCCGTGGCGCGCCGGGCAGGGGCAGCGGCAGACGCACGGCGGCGACCCGGTCGCGCAGGGCGGAGAGGGCATCGAGCAGCTGAGGCCGAACATCCAAGGTCACCACATGCGAAGAATGCCCTTTTTTGTGTCCGTTTTGAAGCTTATACGCCCTGCGCGCGCCGACCGCGACCCGACGAGGACACGGCGGACAGATGGGATGACTGGGGCGCAGGCATAACGAGTGCACAACACGTGAGGCGTGGCTGAGCAAAAGCGGTGCGAGAATCGCACCTGCCTGCGATTATCGGGACCGCTTCACCGAACCTCCACAACGTGGCACGCGAGTGAAGCAACCGGGACAAGGCAAACGGAGCCCTATCCTTGACCCGGCACGGACGCAGTCACATCCCCACCCCGGGGCTCCAGGCCGGAAACGGCCGCCTTCCGGCCCCCGTAGCTCAGTGGATAGAGCAGGCGCCTTCTAAGCGCTTGGCCGCAGGTTCGAGTCCTGCCGGGGGCGCTCCGTCCGTACGATTGTCAGCCCTCCCTCGCGGAGGGCTTTTTCGCAGGTCAGCGCACCTTAGCGTGTCCCCTGTAGCACCCACGTAAGGGTCGGGCGGCCGCCAGCGTCGGGTGGGCGCTGCTGTCACTCCCCTGCCGTAGCCTCGTGTGGTTGATCTCCTTGACCCAGACGGGGGCGGCATGGCGACATGGCTTCTGGCGTGCAACCAAGACATGTTCGAGCTCGACAAGTTCCGGGAAGACGGGCAGACCCTCAGATCGTGGAGCGTCGGGCGGTACCTGAAGGAGCTGACCACGGGCGACCAGTTCGTCATGTGGGTCACGGGGCCCCGGGGCGGGCTCGTCGGCCGGGGGCGCGTCACCGGTGCCCCGACGAAGCAGGCCGGTAGCCCCGTCGAGTACTGGCAGGAGGATCCCGGGGATCGCTGGTACGCGCCGCTGGTCATGGAGGAGTGGTGTGAGCAGCCGATCCCCCGGCAGCGATTCAAGGAAGACGCGCGGTTCCAGGAGAAGTCTCCGCTCGCCACGTTGTTCGCCGCGAACCCCCACAGGGTCACCGCGGGGCAGTGGACCGCCTTCGAAGAAGCCTTCGTGAACGGGCCCGCCGAGGACGCCGGCCCGAGCTGGCACCTCGAGCCCGGGCAGACCATCAAGCGCAAGGCACTGCACGACCGGTACGGCGGCAGTCGCCAGGGCGGCATCAGCAAGTGCGCCAAGTCCGCCAACGTGCTGCTCTTCACCGACCCGAAGACGGGCCACCAGCACGGCTACTTCGACACCTGGGCCGAGGACGGGACCTTCCACTACACGGGAGACGGCCAAAGGGGTCCGCAGACCTTTGACACCTTGGGGAATTCGTCCACTCGGGACCACGTCAGCCTCGGGCTCTCACTCCGGCTGTTCGAGGGTTCGCGCGGCATCGTCCGGTACGTCGGCGAATTCGCGGTGGACCCGGAGGAGCCGTACTCCTGGGGAGAGGCGCCGGAGACGGGCGGCGGGCCGCTCCGGACGGTCATCCGGTTCCACCTGGTACCCGTGGGCAGGACGACACAGCCGCCCAGCGTCCCGGTCGGATGCGGATACCGCGTGGCGGACGAATCGGTGGAGCCGGCACCTGCCCAGCCCGGCCTCACCAACATCGAACTCGCCACGAGGAACCTCACGGCCCACCGCAAGCTGCAGAACGACCTGGCGGCCGCCGCCAGGATCGGCGGGCTGGACGTGTTCTCGCCGGGTGTCGCCGACCCCGACTTCGACCTCGGGTGGCGGCTGACTGACGATGACTTGACCGTGTGCGAGGTGAAGTCTCTGACCCGGGCCAACGAGACGCGCCAGCTGCGCGTCGGCATCGGGCAGCTGCTCGACTACCAGGACAGGCTCGCGGACCGGGCGAACTCGGTGCGCGCCGTGCTGTGGGTCGAGCGGGAGCCGACGGAAGCACGCTGGCTCGCCCTCTGCGAGCGGGTGGGGATCACCCTCGCGTGGCCCGGTCGTGAGGACGACGTGTTCGCCCGGGTCTGATCGCCCGTGCGCCGGAAAGCCGCGTTCCGGCGCACGGGTGTTGCGTTCGGGTGGGGTCGGGGCGGTTGTCCTCGGGGGCAGGCGGCGGTCAGTGGTTGACGTCGATCACCAGGCGGTTCGGGGACGTGAGGGTGTAGACGCGGTAGCTGCTGTACGTGCCGAGGGCCAGGCCGAAGCCTTCGTAGCCCTCGTAACCGCCGGTCAGGGCGTAGCCCTTCACGGACGGGAGGGTCAGGGTCTGGAGGGTGGGGCCGGTGAAGGAGGACTGGCCGGTCGTGGTGGTGTTCGTGACGCCGTGCGTGTCGATGCGCAGGAACGACGTGCCGCCGAGGGGGACCGGCCGGCTCTCGCCGCTGGCGCTGTCGTAGGTCAGCGAGGTGAGTCCGGCCGTGGCCTGCCAGGTGGGCAGGGTCGGGCCGCCGAGGTCGATCACGACGCGGTCGAAGTCCGGGTGCGCGCCGGTGCGGACGCCCAGGAAGCAGGCCGAGGCGCAGGTCGGCGTCACGGCCACGGTCATGGTTGGGGCAGAGGCCGAGGCCGAGCTGGCTCTGAGGGTGGCCGTCGTGGTCGCGGTGGTCGCGGTGGCTGCCGAGACCGTGGGGGCGGTGGCGCCGACGAGGGCGGCTGCGGACAGGAGTGCGCCGGCGGCGGCCGTTGCGGCGCGGGTGGGGATCTTCGCGGGCATGGGGCTGGACCTTTCGTCGGGTGGGTGGCGTGGGGTGGGGTGGGGGCGTACGTGGCGTGGGTGGCGTGGGCGCGGGTGCGCTGGGCAGTCGCCCGCCCTCCGCTCGGTGTACCGAGGGGGTGATGGGCCGCGGGCGGGTGGGCCGGTGGGCGGTGCGCAGTGGCGTCACGCCGCCCGTAGCTCCGTTCGGACCGGGCCGAATGTAGGGGGCGGGGGCACCCGTTCCGGTGGTCCGCGCGTCCCGTACCCGGTCCCGAGACGTCCCGCGGCCTCCCGGGGCGTCCCCGGCAGCGTCCCAGGGCTGTCCGCGAGGGCGTCCCGGGCCGGCCCGGGACACCTCCCCGCGCCGCTGCTCGGCTGTGGGGGGGCGCGACCTGGCGGTGCCCCGCCGGCAGCGGGCGACCCGGCCGAGCGCCCACCCGCGAGGGCGTCGGCGGAGCGTCTACCGGCAGAGGAGGGCCGCGCGGAGGTCGAGGCGGTCGTCGAGGCGGGAGAGGTCGCGGCCCGTGAGGGCCTCGATGCGCTGCACGCGGTAGTGGACGGTGTTCACGTGCAGGTGCAGGGTCTCCGCGGTGCGCGCCCACGAGCCGTTGTGGTCCAGGAACGTGACCAGCGTCTGCAGGAGCGTGCCCGCCGAGGCGTTGTCCTCCTCCAGCAGCGGGCCGAGTGTGCGGGCGCTGAACACCCGGCGCACTTCGGCCGGTACGCCGCTCAGCAGCGCGGCGAGGCTGCCGAGGTGTGCGGTGGAGGTGAGCCGCCCGGCCCCGGGCGAGGCGGTACGGGCCGCGGTGAGCGCGAAGCGGGCCTGCTCGAGGGCTCCGGCGAGGCCGGCGGTGGGTACGGGCCCGCTGACCCCGGCGTGCAGGACGGTCTCCGGGTCGCAGGCGCCGAGGACGTCCCAGACGCGGTCCAGCCCCGGGAGCACTCCTGCCGCGGACCTCGGCCCGGCTCCCGCCGCGGCACCGGCACCGGCCCCGCCTCCGGCCCCGGCTCCGGCTCCGGCTCCGGCCCCGGCCCCGGCCCCGGCCCCGGCCCCGGCGCCATTGTCCTCGTCCGGCAGTTCCACCACCGCCACCGCCTCCCCGGCGGCCGTGCGCCCCACCGCGAAGCCCGCCGGAGCGGCCGTCGCCAGGCCTTCCGCGAGCGCGTCCGCGGCCGCGTGCGCGGTCGCGCCCCCGCGGTGCGCGGCGACTGCGGCGAGCACCGCGTACGTGCCGTCCCCGGGGAGCCCGCAGGCGCGCAGCGCCCCGTCGAGGGCCACGGCACCGCCCGCGCCGCCCGCCACCAGCGCCGCCAGGGCGTCGGCGGCGGCCCGCCGGCCGGCACCGGCACGCAGCAGGGCCTCCTGGCACTGGGCCAGCAACTCCGCGATCTCGCGCAGGGCCCGGGGCGGCACCCGGTCGGCGTCCGGCAGGTGCACGTGCCAACTGTCGTACGCCGACGCGCCGGCGGACTCCACCCTCAGCACCAGGCCGTCCCCCTGGGGCGCACCGCCCCACCCCGGCGGCCCGGTCCGCACGGGCGCCGGGCCTTCCCCTCCCGACGCACCACCCCGTCCCCCGCCCCGACCCGCCGCGCCGGTCCCGGGGACGGGTGCCCGGCCCCCCTCACCCGTCCGGGCGAGCACCCGGCCCGCCGCCGTCACCAGTGCGCAGGGGACGCCGGGCAGGTGGGCGAAGGCCGCGTCCAGCACCTCGCCCGCCGGCGCCCCGGCCGCGACGAGGCGGCGCAGCGCGTCGCGGACGCCCTCGGGCAGTGCGTGCGCCCCGCGCCCCGGGTGCCGGCTGAGCTCGCTCCACTGGCGCAGGTACACCGCGTCGGTGATCGCACGGAAGCTGATGTGGGCCGGTACGGACAGCAGGGCCAGGCCCTGGTCCCGGCAGGCCTGCGCGATCGCGTCGGGCACGGCGCCGTGGGTCTCCTCCCCCGCGGCCAGCGCCGCGGCCCCGGCCTCCCGCACCGCGCCCACGAAGCGGTCCGCCTGGGCCCGCCCGCCCTCGGGCGTCCACCACACCAGTCCGGTCAGCACCAGCTCGCCGGGCCGCAGGAAGCGTGCCGGGTCCTCCAGGTCGGTGGCGGTGACCCCGCTGACCTCGCGGGAGAGGAGGGGGTCGTCGGCCCACAGGAGCCGGAGGCCGAGGGACTCGTCCTGGAGTAGCTGTTCCACCTGCATGATTCCGGCTCCTCGCGCACCTGCCGGGCCTTGTGCTCGACACCGCCGGCCCGCCGGACGATCACATGGCAATCGCAAGGCAAAGCCGCGCTTCAGCATCGTAAATGCAAGCTCAATCGACGAGAACTCCTCTTGGGTAATTCACCAAAGGCGCCCCGCTCCCCCCGGTCGTTTCCGTGCACGCAACCAGTCGTTTCCGGCCATGGCCCGTTGTTTCACTGAGGCGGTGGACCTCAACACGGTGGTGGACATCCTCGACGCGCGGCGGCGACCGGCCTGGCGGCCCGGCGACGCCTGGCTCGGCGGCGGCACGTACCTCTTCTCCGAACCCCAGCCGCAGATCCGGCGCCTGATCGACCTGGGCTCCATGGGCTGGCCCGCGCTCACCGCACACCCCGACGGCTCCCTGGAGATCGCCGCGACCTGCACGATCGCGGAGCTCTACCGGTACGGGCGGAGCAGCACGGCCCCCGCCGCCCCGCTCTTCGGCCAGTGCTGCCGGGCCTTCCTCGCCTCGTTCAAGATCTGGAACATGGCGACGGTCGGCGGCAACCTCTGCAACGGCCTGCCCGCCGGTCCGATGATCTCCCTCACCGCCGCCCTCGACGGGGTCTGCCGGCTGCGCGGCCAGGACGGCTCGGTACGGAGCCTGCCGGTCGCCGACTTCGTCCTGGGTGCCGGCCTGAAGGACCTGCGCCCCGGCGAGCTGCTGCGCTCGGTCACCCTGCCCGGCGCCGCGCTGGGCCGCCGCACCGCCTTCCGGCAGGCCTCGCTGTACGGGCTGGGCCGGTCGGGCGTGCTCGTCATCGGCACGCTCGACCCGCGGGACGGCTCCTTCGGCCTGACGGTGACGGCCGCGACCGTACGCCCGTACCGGCTGTGGTTCCCGGCCCCGCCCACCCGCCGGCGGCTGGCGGTCGCGCTGGACGACGCGGTCCCGGACGGGGCCTGGTTCGACGACATCCACGGCCTGCCCGCCTGGCGCCGGCACATGGCCTTCCACCTGTCCGAGCAGCTCCGCCGCGAACTCACCACGAAGGACATGCCATGAGCTTCGAGATCGAGGTCAACCGGCAGCGCTTCGACGCCGATCCGCGCCCCGGCCAGTGCCTGCGCACCTACCTGCGCGACCGCGGCTGGTTCGGCGTCAAGAAGGGCTGCGACCAGGGCGACTGCGGCGCGTGCACGGTGCACGTGGACGGCAGGCCGGTGCACAGCTGCCTCTACCCGGCCGCCCGGGCCGCCGGGCGGAGCGTCACCACGGTGGAGGGCCTGGCCGATCCCGAGGGCGAACTCCATCCCGTGCAGCGCAGGTTCCTGGAGGCCCAGGGGTTCCAGTGCGGGTTCTGCACCGCGGGCTTCCTGATGACCACGGCCGCCCTGGAGGCCGAGGCCGGCACCGCCGACGACGACGGCAAGCTCGACGACCTGCCGCGCGCCTTCAAGGGCAACATCTGCCGCTGCACCGGCTACCGTGCGGTTGAGGACGCCGTCCGCGGTGTCAAGCACACCGAACTGCCCTGTGCGGGCGGGGCGGTGGGCCGCAGCCTGGGTGCCCCGGCCGGCCCGCAGGTGGTCACCGGCACCGCCCGCTACACGTTCGACGTCACCGTGCCGGGACTGCTGCACATGAAGCTGCTGCGCTCCCCGCACGCGCACGCCCGCATCACGGAGATCGACACCTCCGAGGCCCTGGCCGTGCCCGGCGTGCACGCGGTGCTCACCCACCACGACGCCCCCCGCACGCTGTACTCCTCCGCCCGCCACGAGCACCCCACCGAGGACCCCGACGACACCCGGGTGCTGGACGACACCGTGCGGTACGTCGGCCAGCGCGTGGCCGCCGTGGTCGCCGACAGCGAAGGGGCCGCAGAGGAGGGCTGCCGCCGGATCCGGGTCGTGTACGAGGTGCTGCCGCACGTCCTGGACCCGGAGGAGGCGATGGCCCCGGGCGCGCCCGCGCTGCACGGCGACAAGGGGCCCGAGTGCCGCATCGCCCGCGCCGGGGACAACGTGGCCGGCGAGGTGCACGGCGAGATCGGCGACGTCGCGGCGGGCTTCGCCGAGGCCGCGGTCGTCCACGAGGCGACGTACCGCACCCAGCGCGTGCAGCACGCCAGCCTCGAGACCCACGGCTGCGTCGCGTACTTCGAGCCCAAGGAGGACGGCACCGGCGAGCGGATCACGGTCCGCTCCTCCACCCAGACCCCGTTCCTGACGCGCCGGGCGCTGTGCGCGCTGTACGGGCTGCCCGAGGACGGGGTGCGGGTGGTGGCCGGCCGCGTCGGCGGCGGGTTCGGCGGCAAGCAGGAGATGCTGACCGAGGACGTCGTCGTCCTGGCCGCGCTGAGGCTGCGCCGGCCGGTGAAGCTGGAGTACACCCGCGCCGAGCAGTTCCACGGGGCCACCACCCGCCACCCTTTCACCATCGGCATCAAGGCGGGCGCCCGGGCCGACGGCACGCTGAGCGCGATCCAGATGCGGGTGGTGGCGAACACGGGCGCGTACGGCAACCACGGCCCCGCGGTGATGTTCCACAGCGTCGGCGAGTCCTTCGCCGTCTACCGGGCCCCGCACAAGAAGGTCGACGCCTTCTCCGTCTACACCAACGCCGTGCCCGCGGGCGCCTTCCGCGGCTACGGGCTGGGCCAGGTGACCTTCGCCGTCGAGTCCGCCATGGACGAACTCGCCCGCCTGCTCGGCATGGACCCGCTCGCCTTCCGCGAGAAGAACGTCATCGGGCCGGGCGAGCACATGCTCAGCCCCATCGGCGAGGAGGAGGACCTGCACATCGCCTCCTACGGGCTCGCGCAGTGCCTGGCCGTGGTCCGTACGGCCATCGCCGAGGACACCAGCCACGAGCTGGTCCCCGAGGGCTGGCTGACCGGGCAGGGCACGGCGCTGTCGATGATCGCCACCGGGCCGCCCGGCGGGCACTACGCCGACGCCACGGTCAGCCTGCTGCCCGACGGCACGTACGACGTCGCCGTCGGCACCGCCGAGTTCGGCAACGGCACCACCACCGTCCACCAGCAGATCACCGCGGGCGCGCTGGCCACCACCGCCGACCGCATCGCGATCCGGCAGTCCGACACCGACGTCGTACGGCACGACACCGGCGCGTTCGGCTCGGCCGGCACGGTGGTGGCGGGCAAGGCGGTGCTGCTGGCGGCGACCTCGCTGGCCGAGCGGCTGAAGACCTTCGCCGCCCGGCACACGGGCGTGGCCCGGCACCTGTGCGCCCTCGGCGCCGAGGCCGTCGACTGCGCGGGCCGGGTGGTCACCCTCAAGGAGCTGTACGAGGCCGCGCACGCCACCGGTCGGGGCGCGGAGGTGAGCGCCGAGGGCCACTGGGGCGGCAGCCCGCGGTCGGTGGCGTTCAACGCGCAGTGGTTCCGGATCGCCGTGGACCCGGACACCGGGGAGATGCGGATCCTGCGCAGCGTGCACGCGGCGGACGCGGGCAGGGTGATGAACCCGATGCAGTGCCGGGGGCAGGTCGAGGGCGGGGTGGCCCAGGCGCTGGGGGCCACGCTGTTCGAGACGGTGCGGCTGGACGAGCGGGGGGAGGTCACCACCACCGCCTTCCGCCGCTACCGGCTGCCGCAGTACGCGGACGTGCCGCGCACCGAGGTGCACTTCACGGAGACCTCGGACGCGATCGGGCCGCTGGGCGCCAAGTCGATGAGCGAGAGCCCGTTCAACCCGGTGGCGCCGGCCTTCGCGAACGCGCTGCGGGACGCGACGGGCGTGCGGTTCACGGAGGTGCCGCTCCTGCGGGACCAGGTGTGGCTCACCCTCCAGCAGGAGCGAGGGGAATCTTCGTAGGGACCTCAGAAAAGCGAGTCGAATCAGCCATTGCAGATGGGATATGCGATTCCGGATCGCCGTGGATGGGCACCCTTCGGGCCATGAGCCGACTTGATGTGCACACCGGCGGGACCAGCGACACCGGCGACATCGGCGCCACCGGCGCCACCGCGGTCCGCCCCGCGGCCCCGCTCGTCGTGACGGGCGAGGTGGCGCGGCCGCTGACGCTCGACGTGGCGGAGCTGCGGGCGGGCTGGACGGGCCACCGCGCGGAGGTGGTCTTCGACTGCGCGACGAACGGGCCGCAGCGACACGTCTTCGAAGGGGTGCTGCTGCGCGAGGTCGTGGCCGCGGCCGGCCCCGGCTTCGACCCCGCCCGCCGCAAGGACCGCAGCCGCTTCCTCCTGGCCGTGGACGGCGGCGACGGGCACCACACCGTGCTGTCGTGGGCCGAGGTCGACGAGGACTTCGGCAACGCCCCCGTACTGCTGGCCACTTCCCTCGACGGGACGCCCCTGGACGCGGCGGGCAGCCAGCTGGTGGTGCCCACCGACCGGTGCGGGGCCCGCTACATCAGCGGGATCACCGCGGTCCGGCTGGAGGCCCGTACGCTCATCGGGTGATCGACGAGGACGGACCGCGCATCGACGCGTACGAGCTGGGCGGGGACGCCGTCCCCGCGGTCCGGCGGCCCGCGGCCGCCGAGGTGGCGCTGTGGCGGCTGGACACCACCCGCACGCGGGTCGGCGGCCGGCCGGTGGGGGACGCGCTGCTCGACGCCGCGGAGCGGGACCGGGCCGCGCGCTTCGTCCGGCCGGCCGACCGGGAGCGCTACCGGGCGGCGCACGTGGGGCTGCGGGTGCTGCTGGGCGCGTACCTGGGGGTGCCGCCGGAGGCCGTACCGCTCGTACGGGAGGCCTGTCCGGTGTGCGGCGGGCCGCACGGGCGCCCGGCGATCGGCGCGGTCGCCGGAGGTGGCCCGGTCGACGGAGGCGGGTCGGGCGGGGACGCGGCCGGGGGCACCGGTCTGCACTTCTCCCTCTCGCACAGCGGGGACACCGCGCTGGTGGCCGTCGCCCGGGTGCCGGTCGGCGTGGACGTGGAGGAGCTGCCCGACGCGGCGGCGCTGGCCGACCTGCTGCTGGCGCTGCACCCGCTGGAGGCGGCGGAGCTCGGCGCGCTGCCCGAGGCGGACCGGCCCGCGGCGGTGGCGCGGCTGTGGTGCCGCAAGGAGGCGTACCTGAAGGGCACCGGCACCGGCCTGTCCGAAGGACTCGCCGACCCGTACATCGGCACGGCTCCGGGTCCGGTCCGGCTCCCGGGCTGGACGGTCCGCACGACCACCGCCCCGCCCGGGTACGCCGCGGCGGTCGCCCTGGCCGACCCCGCCGGACCCTGACGGGCGCCCCGGAGCGAGCCCTGACCCGGGCCTGGCGCGGGCGGGTGGCGTGCCCGGGGGGGCGCGGACTCCGACCGGAGGCTCCGCGCCGGCCCGACCCGGGCCCGCTCGCGGCCTCTGATCGGGTGGCGCGGGCGGGACGGCGGCGGCGCCTCGGGCGCGGCCGGGGCCGGTTCGCCGAGCATTCAGCCCATGATCGGACACCGTCTCAGGGCCATCGCCCTGCTCGGCGCCGCCCTCCTGGGCGCCGCCGCGCTCCCCGCCACCGCCCGGGCCCTGCCGCCCGCCGAACCCGAGGAGACCGGCAGCTGGATCGTCGTCCTCAAGGACGGCGCCACGCCGGCCGCCACCCGCTCGCTGGCCGCCGGCTCCGGCACCGAGGTCGCGCACGTCTACGAGAGCGCGGTCCGCGGCTTCGCCGCCCGGATGACCAGCGCGCGGGCCGCCGAACTGGCCACCGACCCCGACGTGGCCTTCGTCGAGCGGGACCCGCAACTGCACGTCCTCGGCGCCCCCACCGGCTCCGTGCGCGACACCGACCCCGTCCTCGACGCCCAGGCCGGCGCGACCTGGGGGCTGGACCGGGTCGACCAGCGCGACCTGCCCCTCGACGGCACGTACGGCTACGAGACCGGGGCCGCGAACGTGACGGCGTACGTCATCGACACCGGCATCACCGCCGAGCACGCGGAGTTCGGCGGCCGCGCCCGCACCGGCTACGTGGCCTCCGACCGCCTCACCCCCGGGGACTGCAACGGCCACGGCACGCACGTCGCCGGCACCATCGGCGGGGCCACGTACGGCGTCGCCAAGGAGATCGAGCTGGTCGCCGTGCAGGTGGCCGACTGCCAGGGATCGGCCTCGGGTTCGGACGTGCTCGCCGGCATCGACTGGGTCAGCCGCAACGCCACCGCCCCCGCCGTCGCCAACATCAGCATGGGCGGCGGCCTGAGCCCGTCCCTGAACACCGCGGTGCGCAACTCGGTCGCCAAGGGCATCACGTACGCCGTCGCGGCCGGCAACGAGGCCACGAGCGCGTGCATGACCTCCCCCGCCTCGGCTCCGGAGGCGCTCACGGTCGGCGCGACCGACCGCGACGACCGGGTGGCGGAGTTCTCCAACTACGGCTCCTGTCTGGATCTGTACGCTCCGGGCGTGTCGATCACGTCCGCATGGCGGACCGGCGGCACCGCGACGGCCACCGGCACCTCGATGGCCACCCCGCACGTGACGGGCGCGGCGGCCCTGTACCTGGCCGGGCACCCGGCGGCCGCGCCGGCCGACGTGGCGGCGGCGCTGACCGGCCGGGCCACTCCGGGCCGGCTCACCGACGTGTCCTCCACCTCGCCCGACCTGCTGCTGTACACGGGCCCCTGAGGGGATCCGGCCGACGGCCCGTACGGGCGCCCGCGACTCCCGTACGGGCCGCCGCCGCGCCGGAAACCCCACCGGAGCGCCGCCGGAGCGCCACCGGACCGCCCCGGGGTCCTGCCCGACCCTGATGGGACATCAATTTCTGTGTGCTTCCGGCGAATCCAGGCCATTGACTTCTCATCATCGTGACGCGTCAATGTCGGCCACCGCACCGGCTCGGCCTCCTCCTCACAGCGGGTGGGTGGAGGGACTCGTCATGACGAAGGAGTCGCGACCGAAGTGAGTACGAGCTACCGACGTAGAATCCTTGCCGGGGCGGGCGCCCTGACCCTGGCTCTGGCGGGTGGCGTGGTGGGTCTGGCGGGGCCGGCTCAGGCGGCCACCAAGACGACCACCATCTTCATGAACTGCGACGCGCCCGCTCCGCAGGCCGACGGCTCCGGGAACCAGAACTTCACCGTCACCCTCCCGGACACCGCGAAGGCCGGGGACACCGTGCCGGTCACGATCGACCCCGGTCCCAGCCCCCTCCTGCCGGCGTTCAGCGTCACCACCGACAACACCACCAAGGTCCACCTGCTGGTCGGGACCAAGGCCGTCACCGTGACCAGCCCCGTCGAGACCGTCACCGTCGTCGCGGGCGTCCCCCTGGACGCGAAGCCCTTCACCGCCAACCTGACGATCCCGGACGGGACCGAGGGCACCACGCTCGACGTCAAGATCGACCAGGCGATCACGGACGCCGTCCTGGGCGGCATGACGTACACCACCACCTGCACGCCGCAGCCGCGCCCGAGCGCGTCGGTGGGCTCCGTCGCGGTCGAGGCCCTCCCGAAGGACCCGGTCACCACGAAGCTGACGCCCAACAGCGGCGGCCCGGGGACGGCCGTCGTGGCCACCGGCGCCAACTTCCCCGCGGGCGCGGTGACCTGTGCCGCGTCGCTGTCGGGCACGGACACCGGTGACACCGGCTCCGGCACGGCGGACGCGAGCGGCGTCGCCACCTGCAACCTCACCATCACGAAGAAGGCCGACTCCGTCCGCATCGGCTCGGCCCCCGGCAAGGCGTTCAGCTACGTCGCACCGGTCGAGGGCGTCCCGCACCCCGTCGACATCGAGGTGCTGCCCGGCCCGCTGGCCCTCGGGCCCACGGCCGGACTGCCCGCGCTGGACTTCGGCTCGATCACCATCAACGGCAAGAAGCAGTCCGTGGTGGGCGCGTTCAACGCGGCGACCGTCCAGGACTTCCGCGGCGGCAGCCTCGGCTGGGACCTCACGGTCACCCGCACGCCGTTCCTGAACACGGCCACCGGCCACGCGATGGCCACGGCCGGCCTCGGCATCCAGCCGGCCTGCACCGTGACCAACCCGGACAGCCCGAGCGCGTGCTCCGCGGGCGCGCCCGGCGCGATCACCGACGTCCCGCTGAAGGTGGCCTCCCAGGCGCCGGGCGGGGACGAGCTCACCGGTGGTGAGTTCGCCGTCGGCGGCGGCGCGATGATCCAGCTGCCCGCCTTCATGTTCGCGGACACCTACCGGTCGGTCGTGACCTTCTCGATCGCCTGATCCGTCCGGCCCTCCCCCGGGGGTGGTGCGGGGCCCCGGCCCCGTACCACCCCCACGCCCGCGTCGCGCAACCCCCGCACCACCCCGTCCCCGTCCCCGCACCGCCCCCGGAGAGAGCCCATGCGCCCGCACCGCCCGCTGGTCCACCTCCTCGGCGTCCTGCCGGCCGTCGCCGGGGCCCTGCTCGTCGTCCTGCTCGGCGCCCCCGCCGCGCAGGCCGCCGACAACGGCACCTGGGCCGTCTTCCCGACCCCCGCGCCGGGCCAGAAGACCACCAGCCGCGCGTACTTCTTCCACCAGGGCGCGGCCGGCACCACCCTCGCCGACAGCGTGACGATCACCAACGCCACCGACGCGCCGATCACCTTCCGGGTGTACGCCACCGACGCGATGAACACCCCCTCGGGCGGGGCCTTCGCGCTGCTGCCCGTGGAGACCCGGCCCAAGGAGACGGGAACCTGGATCCGGCTGCCGGAGCGGACCGCCGACCGACCGGTCACGGTGCCCGCCAAGGGCCGCCTGGACATCCCGTTCACCGTCCGGATCCCCGAGGACGCGAACCCCGGCGACCACGTCGGCGGGATCGTGGCCCTCAACACCAAGGTCGAGGGCATCAAGAAGGACGGCAAGGTGCAGGTCGGGGTCCGCCGCTCGGTCGGCGCCCGGTTCTACCTGCGCGTGCCCGGTCCGCTGACCCCTGCACTGAGCGTCGAGCACCTGCGCGTCGACCGGCGCGCCCCGCTGCTGCCGTGGACGAAGGACGCGCGGGCGGTGGTCTCGTACTCGCTGGTAAACCGGGGCAACGTCGTCCTCGACCCGCGGATCGCGCTGCGCGCGGAGGGGCTGTTCGGCCGCACGGTGCTCGACCGGCGCCCCAAGGACCTGGGCCTGGTGCTGCTGCCCGGCCAGCGGGTCGACCTGACGGAGACCTGGGCCGACGCCCCGCAGCTCGACTGGGTCACCCTCACCGCGAAGGCCACCGCCGCCGGGCAGCCCGGCCTCGCCGAGAGCGCGGAGGCCGGCTTCCTGGCGGTGCCGTGGCCGGCCGTGGGCGGGGTGCTGGTGCTGACCGGGGCGGGCCTCGCCGCCTGGGCCGTACGCCGCCGCCGGAACCGCGGCGACGAGCCGGCCGAGGAGGCCCCGGACACCCCGGACCTGGAGCCGGTGGCCTGACGGACGGGGCGTCCGACGCAGCAGGAACCCCCGGCCGGTGAGGGTGGGCCGGGGGTCTGCTGTGGGGGGCGGAGGGCGTCAGTGGTTGCGCGGGAAGCCCAGGTCGACGCCGGCGTGCGGCTCCGACGGGTCGGGCCAGCGGGTGGTGACGACCTTGCCGCGGGTGTAGAAGTGGATGCCGTCGTTGCCGTAGATGTGGTGGTCGCCGAAGAGCGAGTCCTTCCAGCCGCCGAAGGAGTGGTAGCCCACCGGCACCGGGATCGGCACGTTCACGCCGACCATGCCCGCCTCGACCTCCATCTGGAAGCGACGGGCCGCGCCGCCGTCCCGCGTGAAGATCGCGGTGCCGTTGCCGAACGGCGAGGCGTTGATGAGCGCCACGCCCTCCTCGTAGGTGTCGGCGCGCAGCACGCACAGCACCGGGCCGAAGATCTCGTCGCGGTAGGCGTCGGAGTCGGTCTTGACGTTGTCGAGCAGGGACAGGCCGATCCAGTGGCCGTCCTCGAAGCCCTCGACCGTGTAGCCGGTGCCGTCGAGGACGACGTCCGCGCCCTGGTCGGCGGCGCCGTGGACGTACGAGGCGACCTTGTCGCGGTGCGCCTTGGTGATCAGCGGGCCCATCTCGGAGTCCGGGTCGTTGCCGGGACCGATCTTGATCTTCTCGGCGCGCTCGCGGATCTTCTCGACCAGCGCGTCGCCGGTCGCGCCGACCGCGACGACGGCGGAGATCGCCATGCAGCGCTCGCCGGCGGAGCCGTAGGCGGCGGAGACGGCCGCGTCGGCGGCGGCGTCGAGGTCGGCGTCCGGCAGTACCAGCATGTGGTTCTTCGCGCCGCCCAGGGCCTGCACGCGCTTGCCGTTGGCGGCGGCGGTGGTGTGGATGTAGCGGGCGATCGGGGTGGAGCCGACGAAGGAGACGGCGGCCACGTCCGGGTGGTGCAGCAGGGCGTCCACGGCGACCTTGTCGCCGTGCACGACGTTCAGCACGCCGTCGGGCAGGCCGGCCTCCTTGGCCAGCTCGGCCAGCTTGTTGGCGGCCGACGGGTCCTTCTCGGACGGCTTGAGGATGAAGGTGTTGCCGCAGGCGACGGCCAGCGGGAACATCCACATCGGCACCATGGCCGGGAAGTTGAAGGGCGTGATGCCCGCGACGACGCCCAGCGGCTGGCGGATCGCGGCCACGTCCACGCGGGTCGACACGGACGTGGACAGCTCGCCCTTGAGCTGGGTGGTGATGCCGCAGGCCAGCTCGACGATCTCCAGGCCGCGGGCGACCTCGCCCAGCGCGTCCGAGTGGACCTTGCCGTGCTCGGCGGTGATCAGCTCGGCGATCGCGTCGCGGTTGGCGTCCAGCAGCGCGCGGTAGGCGAAGAGGACCTTGGTGCGGGCGGCGAGGGAGGCCTGGCCCCAGGTCTCGAACGCGGTCTTGGCGGTCTGCACCGCCGCGTCGACCTCGGCGACGGAGGCGAGCGCGACCTGGGTGGTGACCTCGCCGGTGGCGGGGTCGGTGACCGGGCCGAAGTTGCCCGACGCGCCCTCGACGGTCCTGCCACCGATCCAGTGGTGCACGGTCTTCATTGCTGACAACTCCTTCACAGATGGCATCACAGATGGCGACGTCGCGCTGCGGCCTGCCGGTCGTACTCTTCGCGTGCTCTGACGGCCGACGTGCGGGTCGCGGTCTCGGCCACGGGGACATCCCACCACGCCTGTGCAGGGGGCGGGCCCGACACAGTGTCGGGCGTTTCGGTCTCCGCGTAGACACATGTGGGACGGTCGGCGCGGCGCGCCTCGGCGAGGGCTTCCCGCAGGTCACGGACGGTGCGGGCACGGATGACGGCCATCCCGAGGGAGGCCGCGTTGGCCGCCAGGTCCACCGGGAGCACCGCGCCGGTGTACGAAGTGTCCAGTGCCCGCCGGCGGTAGTCGGTGCCGTACCGCTCACCGCCCACGGCCTCGGAGAGGCCTCCGATGGAGGCGTACCCGTGGTTGTCCAGTATGACCACTTTGACCGGGAGTCCCTCCTGGACGGCGGTGACCAGCTCCGTCGGGTTCATGAGGTACGAGCCGTCGCCGACCAGCGCCCAGACCGGCCGCCCGGGCTCGGCGAGGGCGACGCCGATGGCGGCCGGGATCTCGTAGCCCATGCAGGAGTAGCCGTACTCGACGTGGTACTGGCCCGGCGACCGGGTGCGCCACAGCCTGTGCAGGTCGCCGGGGAGCGAACCGGCCGCGTTGACGATCACGTCGGTGTCGTCGACGAGGGCGTCGAGGAGGCCGAGGACCTGCGCCTGGGTGGGACGGGCGGACTCGTCGGGGGTGTGGAAGGCCCGGTCGACGAGCCCCTCCCAGTACCCCTTGGCCTTGCGGTACGTCTGCTCGTACGCGGTGTCGACGCGGTGGCCGGCCAGCTCCGCGCGCAGCGCGTCGAGGGTCTCGCGGGCGTCGCCGACGAGCGGGAGGGCGGCCTGCTTGTGGGCGTCGTACGGGTCGGGGTTGAGGCCGAGGAAGCGGACGCCGGGGTCCTGGAAGAGGGTGGCGGACGCGGTGGTGAAGTCGGTCAGCCGGGTGCCCGCGGCGATGACGAGGTCGGCGGACCGGGCCAGGTCGTCCGCGGTGGCGGTGCCGGTGTGGCCGACGGCGCCCACGTCGGCGGGGTGGTCGTGGCGCAGGGAGCCCTTGCCGGCCTGGGTGCTCGCGACCGGGATGCCGGTGGCCTCGGCGAAGGCCGCCAGTGCGGCCTCGGCGCCGCTGTGGCGGACGCCCCCGCCGGCGATGAGCAGCGGGCGCTCGGCGGCCCGGATCGCCGCGGCGGCCGCGGCGACCTCGGCCCGGTCGGCCCGTGGCCGGCGTACCGTCCAGACCCGTTCCGCGAAGAAGTCCTCGGGCCAGTCGTACGCCTCGGCCTGCACGTCCTGCGGCAGGGCGAGGGTGACGGCGCCGGTGGCCACCGGGTCGGTGAGCACCCGCATCGCCTGGAGGGCGGCCGGGACCAGGGCCTCGGGGCGGGTGATCCGGTCGAAGTAGCGGGAGACGGGGCGCAGCGCGTCGTTGACGGACACGTCCCCCGCGTACGGGACCTCCAGCTGCTGGAGCACCGGGTCGGCGGGCCGAGTGGCGAAGACGTCGCCGGGGAGCAGCAGGACCGGGATCCGGTTGATCGTGGCGAGCGCGGCGCCGGTGACGAGGTTGGTGGCGCCGGGCCCGATGGAGGTGGTCACGGCGTGGGTGG
Organism: Streptomyces sp. NPDC093225; assembly: GCF_044753805.1. Lineage (NCBI taxonomy): Bacteria > Bacillati > Actinomycetota > Actinomycetes > Kitasatosporales > Streptomycetaceae > Streptomyces > Streptomyces sp. NPDC093225. The sequence goes on along the minus strand of NZ_JBIVNX010000035.1, from coordinate 22,493 downwards.
AGAGCCGGCCGCGGGCGCGCGCGTACCCGACGGCGGCGTGCACCATGGCCTGCTCGTTGCGGCCCTGGAGGAACGGCATGGCCGCGGGGCCGGTCTCCAGGAGGGCCTGCCCGATCCCGGCGACGTTGCCGTGCCCGAAGATCCCCCAGGTGGCGGCGATCAGCCGCTGCCGGAGGCCGTCGCGCTCGGTGTACTGGTGCGCGAGGAAGCGGACGAGGGCCTGCGCGGTGGTGAGCCGGACGGTGCGCGGCGTGCTCAACGGTCCTCCTCGGGGGCGGCTGCGGGCGCCGGGCGCCGGGGGCGGTGCCCGGGCCGGTCACGGTGCCGGAACGGCAGCCTGGGATCGACTTCCTGCCCCGCCCACGCCTCCCGAACCCACGCGTGCTCGGGATGATCCCGAATGAGCCACTCCCGTTCGGGGTCCGGTCCGGCCATGACGTTGAGGTAGTACATGTCGTGCCCGGGCGCGGCGATGGAGGGCCCGTGCCAGCCGTCCGGGATGAGCACGGCGTCGCCGGTGCGCACCTCGGCGAGCACGTCGGTCCGCCCGGCCGGGGAGGGGCTGACGCGCTGGTAGCCGAGGCCGGGGGTGCCGTCGTGCGGGGCGATCTCGTAGTAGTAGATCTCCTCCAGCCGGGACTCGTGGCCGGGGTGGCGCTCGTCGTGCTTGTGAGGCGGGTACGAGGACCAGTTCCCGCCGGGGGTGAGGACCTCGACGGCGATGAGCCGGTCGCAGTCGAACACCCCGGCGGCGGCGAAGTTGTTCACCTGCCGCGAGCACACCCCGGCCCCCCGCAGCTCGACCGGCACCCCGCCGACCGGCCCGTACCGCGCGGGCAGCACCCGCTCGCACACGGCCCCGGCCAACGCGAACCGCCCACCGCGCGCGCTCACGATCTCCGCCCGACCGCCCCGCGGCAGGTAGGCGAAGTCACTGGGCCCGTCGAAGACGGAGTCCCGCCCGCGCAACTCGAAGACGACCCCGCCACCCCCGGCCGCAGAGCCCCCGGCCGCAGGACCGCCGGCCCCGCCATCCCCGGCCCCGCCGGCGTTCGAGGCGCGGGGGTCCGGGGGCGGAGCCCCCGGGGAGGGGGGCGGGGACACGGCCCCGGTTCCGGGAAGGGGCGGGGAGGGGACCGGCTCCACGCAGCGGACCTCGCAGCCCCCGGCCAGCGGCACCACCACCCACTCGCACTCCCCGGCCTCGTGCACGTACACCTCGCCGGCCCCCAGCGTCAGCACCCGCAGCCGGGCGTGCGGCAGCACGTGGTCGACCACGCTCACCCCAGCACCTCCTCGATCTCGGAGAGCACCGGCATCGCCGACGAACACGCCAGCCGCCCCGCCACGATCGCCCCCGCCGCGTTCCCGTACCGCAGCACCCGCTCCACCGGCCACCCGGCCAGCAACCCGTGGCACAGCGCGCCCCCGAAGGCGTCCCCGGCCCCGAGCCCGTTCACCACGTCGACCGCGACCGGCGGCACCTCCGTGACCGTGCCGTCGCGGTGGAGCGCGAGGACGCCCTCGGGCCCCCGCTTGACCACCGCCAGCTCGACGCCCGCCGCCAACAGGGCACGACCGGCGGCCCACGGATCACGCTCGCCGGTGGCCACCTCGCACTCCTCCGCGTTCCCGACGGCCACCGTCGCCAGTCCGAGCGCCCGCGCGTAGAGCTCCGGGACCCGGCACCGCTCGCCGTCGGCCCAGAGCATCGGCCGCCAGTCCAGGTCGAACACCGTGACCCCGCCCCGGTCACGGGCCTCCAGCGCCGTGAACGTCGCCCCCCGGCTCGGCTCGGCGCTCAGCCCCGTCCCCGTCATCCAGAACACCCGCGCCGCCCCGATCGCCTCGAGGTCCAGCTCCTCGGCGCGGATCTCCAGGTCGGGCGCCTTCGGCTCGCGGTAGAAGTAGAGCGGGAACCGGTCCGGCGGGAAGATCTCGCAGAAGGTCACCGGCGTCGGGTACGCCGCCACCTCCGCCGCCCACCGGTCGTCCACCCCGAACCCCCGCAGCTCGGACCGCAGGTACGCCCCGAAGGGGTCCGCCCCGGTCCGGGTGACGACCGCGGTCCGGCGGCCCAGCCGCGCGGCGGCCACGGCCACGTTCGCGGGCGAGCCGCCCAGGAACTTCCCGAACGTCTCCGCCTCGGCGAGCGGCACCCCCGTCACCAGCGGGTACAGGTCGACCCCGATCCGCCCCATGGTGATGACGTCGTACGGCTCGTCGCTCAAGCCCGTCACTGCCGTTCCTCCGTCGTCCCTCATGCAATCCCCCTAAGCTGGCCGCATGACCTCCTCCCCGCCCGCGCCCGCCCGCATTCGGATCGGTTCGGCCCCGGACTCGTGGGGGGTGTGGTTTCCCGACGACCCCCGGCAGACCGGCTGGGAGCGGTTCCTGGACGAGGTCGCCGAGGCGGGCTACGAGTGGATCGAACTCGGCCCGTACGGCTACCTGCCGACCGATCCCGAACGGCTGGCGGACGAGACGGGCAAGCGAGGCCTGCGGGTCTCGGCCGGCACCGTCTTCACCGGACTCCATCACGGACCCGCCGTATGGGACGGCACCTGGGAGCACGTGTCGCGGATCGCGGCCCTCACCCGGGCCACGGGCGCCCGGCACCTGGTGGTCATCCCGTCGTTCTGGCGGGACGACAAGACCGGCGCGGTCCTGGAGGACTCCGTCCTGACCGCGGACCAGTGGCGCGAACTGGCCCGGCAGACCGAGCGGTTGGGGCGCGAGGTGGGTGACCGGTACGGGCTGCGCATCGTGGTCCACCCGCATGCCGACACGCACATCGACACGCCCGAGAACGTGGCCCGTTTCCTCGACGCCACCGACCCGGACCTGGTGTCCCTGTGCCTGGACACCGGGCACTACGCGTACTGCGGCGGGGACAGCGTCGAGCTGATCGAGACGTACGGGGAACGGATCGGCTACCTGCACCTCAAGCAGGTCGACCCGGCCGTCCTGGCCGAAGTGCGCGAGCAGCGCGTGCCGTTCGGACCGGCCGTGGCGCGCGGGGTGATGTGCGAGCCGCCGCGCGGGGTGCCGGCGCTGGAGCCCGTACTGGAGGCGGCCGGGCGGCTGGGCACGGAGCTGTTCGCGATCGTCGAGCAGGACATGTACCCGTGCCCGCCCGAGCAGCCGCTGCCGATCGCCCGCCGCACCCGCGCCTACCTGCGCTCGTGCGGACTGCGCTGACCGCAGTGCGGCGGCCCGCCGGGACGGGACGACCGCACGTCACCGGGGCGGTGCCCGGCACCACGACCGCGCGTCACGAGGAGGGGGACCGATGACCCGACCGCTCGGCATCGCCGTGCTCGGCACCGGCCGCATGGGCGCCGACCACGTACGCCGCATCGACCGGGTGGTCAGCGGCGCCCGGGTGGCGGCCGTGGCCGACCCGGACGGCGAACGCGTCAAGGAGGTCGCCGCCGGTATCGACGGCTGCGCCGCCTTCACCGACCCCGGGGCCGCCCTCGCCGCGCCGGGGGTCGAGGCCGTACTGATCGCCTCACCCGGACCGGCGCACGAGGAGGCCCTGCTGGCGGCCTTCGCGCGGGGGCTGCCGGTGCTGTGCGAGAAGCCCCTCACCCCGGACGCGGCGGGCGCCCTGCGGGTCATGGAGGCGGAGCAGCGGGTGGGCCGGCGGCTGGCCCAGGTGGGCTTCATGCGCCGGTACGACGCCGAGTACCAGCAGCTCAAGGCGCTGCTCGACGCCGGGGGGCTGGGGCGGCCGCTGTTCCTGCACTGCCGGCACCGCAACGCCGCCTCGCCGTCGTTCTTCACCACCGAGATGCTGATCAACGACTCGGTGGTGCACGAGGTCGACGCGGCCCGCTGGCTGCTGGGGCAGGAGGTCACCGCCGTCACGGTGCTCTCGCCCGCCTCGTCCTCGCAGGCGCCCGAGGGGTTGCGCGATCCGCAGCTGGTGGTGCTGGAGACCTCCGGCGGCGTCGTCGTCGACGTGGAGATCTTCGTCAACTGCGGCTTCGGCTACCAGGTGGTGTGCGAGGCCGTGGGCGAGTCGGGCAGCGCCCGGATCGGGGACGGGCAGTCGATGCTCGTCCAGTCGGGCGGCCGGTGGGGCGGGGAGATCGTGCAGGACTACACGGTCCGGTTCGCCGACGCCTACGACCGCCAGGTGCGGCGCTGGGTCGAGGCCACCCGCCGGGGCGAGGTGACCGGCCCCGGCGTCTGGGACGGGTACGCGGCGGCCGCGGTGAGCGAGGCCGGGGTCGACGCCCAGCGCACCGGCGCCCGTACGCCCGTCGAGCTGGTGCCCCGTCCGGCCTTCTACGCCTGAGGCCTCCGTCCCGCTCCGTGCCACTTCCGTCACGGCGGTCCGCCGCCCGTGACGGATGTCCGCATTACGCGGGTCTTCCGTCACAGGCGCCCCACAACGCCTCCCCCACTTCGATCGGGGTCGTTTCTCCGGGCACAGGCTGAGTGATCGTCAGCGCCCACGCCCGGCTTCCCCGACGGCCTCCCGGCCGACCCGCGGCGTGGCCAAGGAGGTGCCCCGCATGACCGACCGGAAGCTGTGGTCGTACAAGGAGATCGCCGCGCACATCCGGGTCCAGCCCGACACCGTGCGTTCGTACCGCAAGCACGGGCTCCTCCCCGCCCCCGACCACGTCGAGTCGGGCAAGCCGTACTGGTACGCGGACACGATCCGCGCCTGGGTCGCCCGCCGGCCCGGGAACCGGGGCCGGCGCGAGGAGTGACCTCCTCGGCCGCCGACCCCGGCCCGGACCCGGCCCCGGACCCGGACACAGACCCGGACCCGGGCCCGGACCCGGACCCGGGCGCGGTCCTAGCCCACCCGCTCCGGCACCGGGTCGGGTTCCGGGGCGGCGGGCGCGGCCTCCGGGCCGCCGGCCGGGGCGGCGGGGGCGGGGGCGGCGGATCCGCCCTCGCTGAGGCCGAACCGGTCGTGCAGGGCGCGCAGCGGGCGGGGTGCCCACCAGGTGGCCCGGCCGGTCAGCTTCATGACGGCCGGGACCAGCAGGCTCCGCACCACCATGGCGTCCATGAGCACCGCCAGCGCGATCCCCAGGCCCAGCATCTTGGTGTTGGTCACGCGCGAGGTGCCGATGGCCACCATCACCACGGCCAGGATCACGGCCGCGGCGGTGATGAGGCCGCCCGTCTTGGCCAGCCCCGTGCGGACGGCCCGCTCGTGGTCGCCGGTGTGCTCGTACTCCTCCTTGATGCGGGATATGAGGAACACCCCGTAGTCCATCGAGAGTCCGAAGGCGATGCAGAACATCAGCACCGGCAGGGTGGTCTCGATGTCACCGGTGGAGGTGAACCCGAGCGCCCCGGACAGGTGGCCCTCCTGGAAGACCCAGACCAGCGCCCCGAACATGGCCGTCAGGCTGAGGGCGTTGAGCAGCACCGCCTGGAGCGGGATGAGCACGCTGCCGGTGAGCAGGAACACCAGCAGCAGGGTGGCCACCACGATGAGGGCCGCCGCCTTCGGCAGCTCCCGGGCTATCGCGTGCTTGCCGTCCTCCAGCCGGGCCGCCTGGCCGGCGACGGAGGTCTTGAAGGGCGCGTCGACCTTGCGGACCTCGCCGACCAGGTGCTGCGCCTCGGGGCCGACGCCCTCACCCTCGGGCAGCACGCTGAAGTAGGCGTACCGGCCGGCCCGCACCGGCCCGTCGGTGCGCACCACGCCCGGCAGGCCGGCGAGGCGGCCGCGGTAGGCCTCGTACTGGGCGGGGGTCGCGGACCCCTCGGCGAGGACCACGAGTCCGCCGCCGGGGCTGCCGGGGAAGTCCTCGCGGATGTGCTGCTGCACCACGTGCGACTCGGCGGTGGCGGGCAGCTGCCGGTCGTCGACCGTGCCGAACTTGACGCCGAGGAACGGCGTTCCGAGGAGCAGCAGGCCGGCGGTGGTGAGCACCGCGAACACGGGTGCCCGGCGCATCACCAGGGCGGCGGCCCGCAGCCAGCCCCGGCTGCCGTCCCGGGTGTCGGCCGCGGCGTCGGCCGGCCGGCCGCGGCGCCACAGCCGGCGCAGGTCCCAGGAGTTGACCCGGTGGCCCAGCAGGACCAGGGCCGCCGGGAGCAGGGTGAGCGCGGCGGCCGCGGCGAGCAGGACGACCGCGACACCCGCGTAGGCGAAGGAGCGCAGGAAGTACATGGGGAAGAACGCCATGGCCGACAGGGAGACCGCGACGGTCAGCGCCGAGAAGAGCACGGTGCGCCCGGCGGTGCGCAGGGTGGTGCCGACGGCTGCGAGCGGCTCGTGTCCGGCGGCCAGCTCCTCGCGGAAGCGGCGCACGATGAACAGGGCGTAGTCGATGGCGAGTCCGAGGCCGAGCGCGGTGGTCAGGTTCTGGGCGAAGACCGACACGTCGGTGATCTCGGTGAGTCCGCGGAGCACCGCGTTGGTGCCGAGGATGGCGACCAGGCCGATGCCGAGCGGCAGGACGGCGGCGACGGCGCTGCCGAAGACCAGGACGAGCAGCACGAGGGTGATCGGGAGGGCGATCAGCTCGGCGGTGAACAGGTCCTCCTGGATGGTGGTGGTCACCTCGCGCTGGACCGCCACGGGCCCGCCGAGCGAGACCGTGACCGGCCCGTGCGTCCCCCGGTAGTGGGGGGCTATCCGGTCGAGGGTCTTGATGTGCTCCTTCTCCTCGCCCTGGACACGGGCGGCGATGAGCGCCTGGTGCCCGTCCGTCGCGCGCAGCGCGGGCGACTTGATGCGCCAGTACGAGCCGACGCCGGTGATCCCGGGTTCGGCGGCCAGGCGCGCGGTCAGCCGCTCGGCCTCGGCCGCGACGGCCGGGTCGTCCACCCCGGCCGCGCCCGCGTCGACGAGCAGGAGGAGGTTGGGCTGGCTGGCCGGGAACTCCCGCTCCAGGGCCTTGGTGGCGTACGTGGAGCTCGCGTCGGGGTCCTCCCAGCCGCCGCTGCCCATGCGCTCGGCGACCCCGCCGCCCGCGAAGACGGCGAGGACGGTGACCACGAGCGCGGCCAGCAGCGTGAAACGCGGCCGGGCGGTGACGAACCGCGTCCAGCGCCCCTGCCCGCTCCCGCCGGCACCGGCACCGGCACCGCCGCGCGTACCGCCGGTACCGCCCACCTGCGCGGTCTTGCGCCCGGACGCGCCCGGGCCGTCGGGCCCGCGGGCCCCGGCCACCCCCGACAGCGGATTCTTGACTTCGGACATGCCTCGGTGTCCCCTTCACCTGACCCGCTGCCACGGGTCGACCGTTGCCGTCGTCCACCACCGTCGAGAACCACGAGAGCCGTAGACTGGCAAACACGAGAGATCGCTCGCGTTCCCCAAGAATGCGAGCGACCACTCGCGTTTGTCAATCGCCCCTGGGAAGGAGAGGGACCGAGTGCCGAAGTCGCCGGAAGCCGCGAGCGCCGGACCGACCGAAGCGTCGGCCGCACCGCGCCGCCGCCAGGCCCGCGGAGAGCGCCGCGTCGCGCAGCTACTGGAGGCCGCCGCGGGCGTGTTCTGCCGCAACGGCTACGCCGCCGCGAGCACGAACGCCATCGCCCGCGAGGCGGGCGTGTCGCCGGGCACGCTCTACCAGTTCTTCCCGAACAAGGAGGCCATCGCCGTCCAGCTGGGCGACACGCTGCTCCACAAGGCGTACGAGACGCACGGCCAGGCGTTCCAGCCCGAGAACCTCCGGCTCCCCCTCCCCCGGATGCTGGACGCCGTCATCGACCCCGTGATCGCCTTCCAGTGCGAGAACCCGGCCCTCTGGGCCCTCATGCACGGCTCCGGCATCCCCGGCCACATCGACGCGGAGCACAAGGCCTTCCACGAGACGCTCCAGCTGCGCGTCGAGGGCACCCTGAGCACCTTCGCCCCCGGCCTGACCCCGGCCGAGCGGGCCCGGACGGCCAACATGGTCCTGTCGATCTTCAAGTCGGCCCTGGACCTGATCCTCACGACCGAGGGTGACGAGCGGGCCGCCTACGTCGCCGAGCTGAAGACCGTCCTGCTGCGCTACCTGGAGCCCCTGGTCACCGTCCACCCCGCGACCGCCTGACCGCCCCGGCCGGCCCCGGCAGCCCCGACGGGCCGCCGGGGCCGACGCGTGCCCGCACACGAACCACCCGGGCGGAGACGGGTCGCCTTGATACCCCCTAGGGGTATAGTGTGCGTACGTGGCGGGGGACCGTGGAGGAATCCACGGGCTTCCGGCGCCCGATCGCGCACGCCCGACAGGCGCGCCTTCAGAACCCCTCGAAGAGGAGAACGACATGACCGCCGAGACGGAAACCCAGCCCACCGCCGGCTCCTGCTGCTCCAGCACCGGCTCCTGCCACGGCGGCGGTGCGGCCGACGCCGTCGAGGTCGGCGTGACCACCGTCTACAAGGTGTCCGGCATGACCTGCGGCCACTGCGAGGGCGCCGTGACCGCCGAGGTCTCCGCCCTCCCCGGCGTCACCTCCGTCAAGGCCGTCGCCGCCACCGGCGAGGTCACCGTGGTCTCCACCACCGCCCTCGACGCCGAGGCCGTCCGCGCCGCCGTGGACGAGGCCGGCTACGAGCTCGTCGGCGCCTGACACCGGGCGGCACGCAGGAGCCCGCGGGCCCCGTCCCGTACGCAGGACCACCGCCGGGCCGTGCCGGCCAGCTGATACTGGACCCGTACGGCCCGGCCCTCCCCTTGGAGCCGGACATGAGCAGCACCCTGCACGACGACCCGATAGCGCCCGCCGCGCCGACCCGCGAGGTCGAGCTCGCCATCGGCGGGATGACCTGCGCCTCCTGCGCGGCCCGCATCGAGAAGAAGCTCAACCGCATGGACGGGGTCACGGCCTCGGTGAACTACGCCACCGAGAAGGCGAGGGTCGCCTACGCCGACGGGGTCGAGGTCGCCGACCTGATCGCGACCGTCGTGAAGACCGGCTACACCGCCGAGGAGCCGCCCCCGCCGGCCGAGCCGGAGCCCGTGGCCGGCCCCGAGGTCACGGCCGGAACCGGAACTGGAACCGGAACCGGAACTAGAACCGGAGCAGGGTCCGGATCCCGATCCGGGGCCGACGGTGCGCGGACCGACCCCGAGCTCTCGGTGCTCCGCCACCGCCTGCTCGTCTCGGCGCTGCTCGCCGCCCCCGTCGTCCTGCTCGCCATGGTCCCCGCCCTCCAGTTCGACAACTGGCAGTGGCTGTCGCTGACCCTGGCGGCACCCGTGGTGGTCTGGGGCGGCCACCCCTTCCACAAGGCCGCCTGGACCAACGCCCGGCACGGCGCCGCCACGATGGACACCCTGGTCTCCCTCGGCACGCTGGCGGCCTTCGGCTGGTCCCTGTGGGCGCTGTTCTTCGGCCACGCCGGCATGACCGGCATGCGCCACGGCTTCGACCTCACCGTCTCCCCGGGCGAGGGCGACTCCACCCTCTACCTGGAGGTCGCCGCCGGGGTCATCGCCTTCATCCTGCTCGGCCGCTACCTGGAGGCCCGCTCCAAGCGGAAGGCCGGCGCAGCCCTGCGCGCCCTGCTGGAGCTCGGCGCCAAGGACGTGGCCGTGCTGCGCGGCGGCACCGAGGTGCGCATCCCCGTCGCACAGCTGGCCGTGGGCGACCGGTTCGTCGTCCGGCCCGGCGAGAAGATCGCCACGGACGGGCTGGTGGTCGAGGGCTCCTCGGCCGTGGACGCCGCCCTGCTCACCGGCGAGTCCGTCCCCGTCGACGTCACCGTCGGCGACTCCGTCACCGGCGCCACGGTGAACGCCTCGGGGCGGCTGGTCGTCGAGGCGACCCGCGTCGGCGCGGACACCCAGCTCGCCCGGATGGCCAAGCTGGTCGAGGACGCCCAGAGCGGCAAGGCCGAGGTGCAGCGGCTGGCCGACCGGATCGCCGCCGTCTTCGTCCCGATCGTCCTGCTGATCGCCCTGGGCACCCTGCTGACCTGGCTGTTCGTCGGAGGCGACGCCACCGCCGCGTTCACCGCCGCCGTGGCCGTACTGATCATCGCGTGCCCCTGCGCGCTGGGCCTGGCCACGCCGACCGCGCTGCTGGTGGGCACCGGGCGGGGCGCCCAGCTCGGCATCCTGATCAAGGGACCGGAGGTGCTGGAGTCCACCCGTCGCGTGGACACCGTCGTCCTCGACAAGACGGGTACGGTCACCACCGGGCGCATGGCCCTGTACGACGCGGTCGCCGCCGACGGCACCGACCCCGCCGAGCTGCTCCGGCTGGCCGGCTCGCTCGAGCACGCCTCCGAGCACCCGGTCGCCCGGGCGATCGCGGCCGGCGCCGCCGAGCGCGTCGGGGCCCTGCCGGTCCCGGAGGGCTTCCGGAACGTCGCCGGACTCGGCGTCGAGGGCGTGGTCGACGGCCACGCGGTCCTGGTCGGCCGCGAGAAGCTGCTCGCCGAGTGGTCCGTCACGCTCCCGGTCGAGCTGGCGCGGGCGAAGGCCGCGGCCGAGGCGGCGGGGCGCACCGCGGTCCTGGTGGCCTGGGACGGGGCGGCCCGCGGCGTCCTGACCGTCGCCGACGCCGTCAAGGACACCAGCGCCGAGGCGGTCGCCCGGCTGCGCGGCCTGGGGCTCACCCCGGTGCTGCTGACCGGCGACAACCGGGCCGTGGCGGAGTCGGTGGCCCGCGAGGTGGGCATCGACGAGGTGATCGCCGAGGTGCTGCCGCAGGACAAGGTCGACGTCGTCAAGCGCCTCCAGGCGGAGGGTCGTACGGTCGCCATGGTCGGGGACGGGGTCAACGACGCGGCCGCCCTCGCCCAGGCCGACCTGGGCCTGGCGATGGGGACGGGCACGGACGCGGCCATCGAGGCCGGGGACCTCACGCTGGTCCGGGGCGACCTGCGCGTGGCGGCGGACGCGATCCGGCTCTCGCGGCGGACGCTGGCCACCATCAAGGGGAACCTGTTCTGGGCCTTCGGCTACAACCTGGCGGCGCTGCCGCTGGCCGCGGCGGGCCTGCTCAACCCGATGATCGCGGGGGCCGCGATGGCCTTCTCCTCGGTCTTCGTGGTGTCGAACAGCCTGCGCCTGAGGTCCTTCCGCTGATCCTCCGATGATCCTCCACTACCGCCCCGTAACCCTTCCCGTGGGGGTCGCGGGGCGGTAGCGTTCGCAGCTCCCGCACAGATCCTTCACACGAGACACAGATCACAGGGACACGAACGTAACCATCCGGGGGTGACGCGAGTCTAATGAGCTGATGCCATGAACGTCTTGGGGGACGTTCGGGGACGTCTTGGGGGACGTCCGGGCGTCGGCCGGCCGGGGCACCGTACCGTCGGGGAGCTTGAGCGGCCCTCCCGACACCGTGCGGGTCCCGGCAGACAGCGCAACCCATTAGGGGTCGCGGCCCGTGAGGGCGCGCGACCCCTTCGCCGACACCCGGCTCGGGTCCCGTGGGGGGAATCCGCTCCGGGGATGGGAAAGCGCCCCGTCTTCGACCCGTGGGGGGATCGACGGCGGGGCGCTTTTCGCGTGCCTCGGGGCCTTGCTGCGGTCAGCGGGCCTCGACCGGGACGAAGTCGCGCTCGACGACGCCCGTGTAGATCTGGCGCGGGCGGCCGATGCGGGAACCCGGCTCCTTGATCATCTCGTGCCACTGGGCGATCCAGCCGGGCAGCCGGCCGAGCGCGAAGAGCACGGTGAACATCTCGGTCGGGAAGCCCATGGCGCGGTAGATCAGACCCGTGTAGAAGTCCACGTTCGGGTACAGGTTGCGCTCGACGAAGTAGGAGTCCGCCAGGGCGTGCTCCTCCAGCTTGAGGGCGATGTCCAGCAGCTCGTCGCTCTTGCCGAGCGCCGAGAGGACGTCGTGCGCCGCCGCCTTGATGATCTTCGCGCGCGGGTCGAAGCTCTTGTAGACGCGGTGGCCGAAGCCCATCAGGCGGACGCCGTCCTCCTTGTTCTTCACCTTGCGGATGAAGGAGTCCACGTCGCCGCCGGCGGCCTGGATGCCCTCGAGCATCTCCAGCACCGACTGGTTGGCGCCACCGTGCAGCGGGCCCCACAGGGCGCTGATGCCGGCGGAGATCGAGGCGAACATGTTCGCCTGCGAGGAGCCGACCAGGCGGACGGTGGAGGTGGAGCAGTTCTGCTCGTGGTCCGCGTGCAGGATCAGGAGCTTGTCGAGCGCGGAGACCACGACCGGGTCGAGCTCGTACTCCTGGGCCGGCACGGAGAAGGTCATGCGCAGGAAGTTCTCGACGTAGCCGAGGTCGTTGCGCGGGTAGACCACCGGGTGGCCGACCGACTTCTTGTACGCGTACGCGGCGATCGTCGGCAGCTTGGCCAGCAGCCGGATCGTCGAGATGTGGCGCTGCTTGTCGTCGAACGGGTTGTGGCTGTCCTGGTAGAACGTCGACAGCGCGCTGACCACGGAGGACAGCATGGCCATCGGGTGCGCGTCGCGCGGGAAGCCGTCGTAGAAGCGCTTGACGTCCTCGTGCAGCAGCGTGTGCTGGGTGATCTCGTTGCGGAACGACGCGAGCTGGTCGACGGTCGGCAGCTCGCCGTTGATCAGCAGGTAGGCGACCTCGAGGAACGTCGAGCGCTCGGCGAGCTGCTCGATCGGGTAGCCGCGGTAGCGCAGGATGCCCTGCTCACCGTCCAGGTAGGTGATCGCGGATTTGTAGGCAGCGGTGTTGCCGTAGCCGCTGTCCAGGGTGACCAGACCGGTCTGGGCGCGGAGCTTCGAGATGTCGAAGCCCTTGTCGCCGACGGTGCTGTCGACCACCGGGTAGGTGTACTCACCGTCCGCGTACCGCAGTACTACAGAGTTGTCGCTCACGTCATCCCTCACCGACGTAGTGCCTCTTCTTCGAGGTGCCCTGACTGCCTCTACCTTCCCCCATTTGGCGCAGGAGAGTGCACTCGGGGTCGGCCTTCGGGCCCTATGGCGGCACTGAGTGCCGTCAACCTGCTCATACTGCCCCCTCCGCACCAGAGGTGGAAACCCCAATGATCGATCATTTCTTGGTGATGTTTCCCACCGGTATCCGGCCGGACAGCCTGGGGGCCACCGCTGTGTACCTCCTGCCTGCGGAAACGGTACGCACCGCCTGACCGAGGGCCTTGCGGGAACCGACCAGCACGACCAGTTTCTTCGCTCGGGTGACCGCCGTGTACAGAAGGTTCCGCTGGAGCATCATCCAGGCGCCGGTGGTGACGGGGATCACCACAGCGGGATATTCACTCCCCTGGGAACGGTGGATGGTGACGGCGTACGCGTGCGCCAGCTCGTCGAGCTCGTCGAAGTCGTACCCGACCTCCTCGTCCTCGTCGGTACGGACGGTCAACCGCTGATCATCGAGGTTGAGGGCGGTCACCACGCCCACTGTGCCATTGAATACCCCGTTCGCGCCTTTCTCATAGTTGTTGCGGATCTGGGTGACTTTGTCCCCCACGCGGAAGACCCGGCCGCCGAACCGCTTCTCGGGCAGTTCCGGCCGCGCCGGGGTGATGGCCTGCTGGAGGAGCCCGTTGAGGTGACCCGCGCCCGCCGGGCCGCGGTGCATGGGCGCCAGCACCTGTACGTCGCGCCGCGGGTCGAGCCCGAACCTGGCCGGAATCCGACGGGCCGCCACGTCCACCGCCAGCCGCCCCGCCTCCTCGGTGTCCTCCTCGGCGAAGAGGAAGAAGTCCGGCAACCCCTGGGTGAGCGGCGGCTGGCCGGTGTTGATCCGGTGCGCGTTGGTCACCACCCCGGACTGCTGGGCCTGCCGGAAGATCCTGGTCAGCCGGACCGCCGGGACCGGCCCGCCCTCGGCCAACAGGTCCCGGAGCACCTCGCCGGCGCCGACCGAGGGGAGCTGGTCGACGTCCCCGACCAGCAGCAGGTGGGCCCCCGGGGCCACCGCCTTGACGAGCTTGTTCGCCAGCAGCAGGTCGAGCATCGAGGCCTCGTCGACCACCACCAGGTCGGCGTCCAGCGGGCGGTCCCGGTCGTAGGCCGCGTCGCCGCCGGGCTTCAGCTCCAGCAGCCGGTGCACCGTGGAGGCCTCGGCCCCGGTCAGCTCGGCCAGCCGCTTGGCGGCCCGGCCGGTGGGCGCGGCCAGCACCACCTTGGCCCGCTTGGCCCGGGCCAGTTCCACGATCGAGCGGACGGTGAAGGACTTTCCGCAGCCGGGCCCGCCGGTGAGCACGGCCACCTTGCGCGTGAGCGCCAGCTTCACCGCGTCGCGCTGTTCGGGGGCGAGCTCGGCCCCGGTGCGGGCGGCCAGCCAGGACAGGGCCTTGTCCCAGTCGACGTCCCCGAACCCCGGCATCCGGTCCTCCTCGGCCGACAGCAGCCGCCGCACCTGCCCGGTCAGTGACAGCTCGGCCCGGTGGAACGGCACCAGGTAGATGGCCCGGAGCGGGGTGTCCCCACCCTGTGGATCCGGTACGGACTCCCGTACGACGCCGCCCTCGCCGGCCGCCCCCTCCGCGGCCAGCTCGGCCAGGCACTCGATCACCAGGCCGGTGTCGACCTGGAGGAGCTTGACCGCGTCGGCGATCAGGATCTCCTCGGGCAGGAAGCAGTGGCCCTGGTCGGCGGACTGGGACAGCGCGTACTGCAGGCCCGCCTTGACCCGCTCGGGACTGTCGTGCGGGATCCCCACGGCCTGGGCGATCCGGTCGGCGGTCAGGAAGCCGATGCCCCACACGTCGGCGGCCAGCCGGTAGGGCTGGTTCCGCACCACCGAGATGGAGGCGTCCCCGTACTTCTTGTAGATGCGCACCGCGATGGAGGTGGAGACCCCCACGCCCTGGAGGAAGACCATCACCTCCTTGATGGCCTTCTGCTCCTCCCACGCGGCGCCGATGAGCTTCGTCCGCTTCGGGCCGAGCCCGGGCACCTCGATCAGGCGCTTCGGCTCGGCCTCGATGACGTCGAGCGTGTCCGTGCCGAAATGCTCCACGATCCGGTCGGCGATGCGCGGGCCGATGCCCTTGATCAGGCCCGAGCCGAGGTAGCGGCGGATGCCCTGCACGGTCGCGGGCAGCACGGTGGTGTAGTTCTCCACGCTGAACTGCCGCCCGTACTGCGGGTGCGAGCCCCAACGGCCCTCCATCCGCAGGGACTCACCGGGCTGCGCACCGAGCAGCGATCCGACGACCGTGAGGAGGTCGGCACCGCCGCGTCCGGTGTCCACCCGGGCGACCGTGTAGCCGTTCTCCTCGTTGGCGTACGTGATCCGCTCGAGTACCCCTTCCACCACCGCCAGATTCGACATGCCCCGACGCTACCGCCGCGCGCCGACAGCACGTTGGGCCTGTGGACGACCGCTCGGCCGGAAACGGCGGAGGAGGAGGCTGCGCACGTGGCGACTGGGGGCGGACCGCGGAGAACAGCGAAGGGGGTCCGGCCGCAAGCGACCGGAACCCCCTCGCGTGGGTCCCCACCCTCGTCGGAGACTTCCCGATCCCCCCAGATCCCCTCCCGGAAGTTCCGACGCCATGTACGACCCACGACCCCCGCGGACGGTTGCACGCTCGGACGAGATTTATTTTTCCGTTACCTAAACGGCCTCAAGGCGATCATGACACGCCGCCAAATGACCACACACGTAATGTTTCCGGCATGGCAGGGGTGCTCGCGAAGCCCGGCAGGCCGGCATCCGCCCCTCACCCGTACGGGCCCGGCCGGGCTATTTTGGGCCCCATGGACACGGCCCGGCCCCGCCCTTCCCGCGACGACGTACGGCTGCGCGACCCCGAACCCGGCGACCTCGGCTGGATCGTGCAGCGGCACGGTGCGCTCTACGCCGCCGAGTACGGCTGGAACGCCGACTTCGAGGGCCTCGTCGCCCGGATCGTCGCGGACTTCGCCGAGGACCACGACCCGCACCTGGAGCGGGTGTGGATCGCGGAGCTCGACGGCCGCCCGGTGGGCTCCGTCATGTGCGTGCGCGACGAGGCCCCGGGCACCGCCCGGCTCCGGCTGCTGCTGGTCGATCCCGAGGGGCGGGGCCTGGGCATCGGCACGCGCCTGGTCGACGCCGTCATCGCGTTCGCGCGCGAGGTGGGCTACCGCGAACTGGTGCTGTGGACCAACGACGTGCTGGACGCCGCCCGCGGGGTCTACCAGCGGGCCGGGTTCACGTTGACGGCGGAGCGCCCGCACCGCTCGTTCGGAGCGGACCTGAAGGGGCAGGACTGGCGGCTTCCCCTGCAGGAGGGCCACCCGCGCTGACCGGGCCGCCGGTACGGGCCCCGACCGGCCCGAACGACGTCACCGCCACGCCCCCCACCAGCAGCACCGCCGCCACCCACCGCAGCGGGCTCACCGGCTCCCCCAGCACCACCGCCGCCGAACTCATCCCGAACACCGGCACGAGCAGCGAGAAGGGCGCCACGGACGAAGCCGGGTAGCGCCGCAGCAGGTACCCCCAGGCGCCGAAGCCGCACACCGTCGACACCCAGGCCACGTACGCCAGGACGCCGACCCCCGACCAGTCCAGCGACCGCAGCGCGGCCACGTCGCGCCCGGGGCCCTCCAGCAGCAGCGAGAGCCCGAACAGCGGCAGCACCGGGACCGTGCAGACCCAGACCATGAAGTTGAGGGCGTCCGGCGGTGCCGCCTTGCGGGTCAGTACGTTGGACACCCCCCAGCAGGCCGCGGCCGCGACCACCAGCACGAACCCGAGCACCGGACCCGAGGTGCCTTCGTCCACCGCCGCCACCGCGATCCCCGCGAAGGCCACCGCCATGCCGGCCAGCCGTACCCGCCCGGGCCGCTCCCCCAGCGCGGCGGCGGCGAACAGGGCGGTGAAGACGGCCTGGATCTGCAGCACCAGCGAGGACAGGCCGGCCGGCATGCCCTGCGCCATGCCCGTGAACAGCAGCCCGAACTTGGCCACCCCGAGGGCCAGCCCCACGCCCACGATCCACTTCCACGCGACCGTCGGCCGCCCCACCAGGAACACCGCGGGCAGGGCGGCCACCAGGAACCGCAGCGCGGACAGCAGGAGCGGCGGGAAGTGGCCGAGCCCGATCTCGATGACGACGAAGTTGACGCCCCAGACGGCGGCGACGAGCACGGCGAGGGCGATGTGTACGGGACGCATGCACCGAGCATCGATCCCTCGACCATGAAGCACCAGCGCGCATTTCTACCGGGTCGGATTCATCTTTGCTGAATCGGGGACCGGGGACCACACTGGACCCCATGCTCGACCTGGCCCGCCTCCGCGCCCTGCACGCCGTCTCCGTCCACGGCTCGGTCGCCGCCGCGGCCGCCGCCCTGGGCTACACGCCCTCCGCGGTCTCCCAGCAGATCACCAAGCTGGAGCGGGAGACCCGCACCACCCTCCTGGAACGCCGCGGCCGGGGCGTGGCCCTGACCGAGGAGGCCCGCCACCTCGCGGCCACGGCCCAGGAGCTGCTGGCCATCGTCGAACGCGCCGAGACCACCCTGGAGGAGCGCCGGGGACGGCCCAGCGGCCGCCTCACGGTCGCCGCCTTCGCCTCCGCCGCACGCGGCCTGCTGCCGGCCGTCCTGGCGGACCTGGCGCGCCGTCACCCGGCCCTGGACGTCCGCCTGTCCGAGGTCGACCCGCACCTGTCCGTGGACCTGGTCGCCCGCGGCGTCACGGACCTGGCCGTGGCCCACGACTGGGACATCGCCCCGCTGCCCGCCCCCGAGGGCGTCGAGCAGGCCCTGATCGGCGAGGACCGCTGCGACCTGCTGGTGCCCGAGGACCACCCGTTCACGCGGCGGGCCCTGGTGCGGCGCGAGGACCTGGGCGGTCAGCGCTGGATCTGCCAGCCGCCGGGCCGGGTCTGCCACGACTGGCTGATGCGCACCCTGCGCGCGGCCGGGTACGAGCCCGAGATCGTGCACACCGCCGAGGAGAACCACACCATCGTGGCCCTCGTCGCGGCCGGCCTCGGCGTCGCCGTGATCCCCCGCCTGGGCACGGGGACCCTGCCGCCGGGGGCGGTCGCCGTCCCCGTCGAACCGGCCCCCGTCCGCCGCCTCTACGCCCTCTGGCGCACCGGCGCCGCCCGCCGCCCCGCCATCACCGAGACGGTCCGCACCCTCCGGTCCCACTGGCCACCGGCGCCGGACGTAACGCCGCGATGACGGGCCGTGCGTGCCGCGTGTCCGACGGGGGGCGGCCGGGGGCGGGGGTAGTTTGCGGGGGATGGTGTGGACTTCGCGACGGGGGTTGTTGGGGGCGGCCGCCGTGGCCGTGGTGACGGCTACGGGGGCGTCCGCGGCGGAGCCGCGGGGCGGCGTACCGCGGCCGCAGCCGTGGGTGCGGCGGGTCGTCGGGCGGATGAGCCTGGCCGAGAAGGTGGGGCAGCTCTTCGTCAGCCGGGTGTACGGGCATGCGGCGACCGGGCCGGACGAGGCGGACGCGGCGGAGAACCTCAGGGCGTTCGGGGTGCGCACGGCCGCGGAGGTGGTGCGGCGCTACCACCTCGGCGGGGTCGTCTACTTCGGGTGGGCGCACAACACGCGGGACCCGCAGCAGGTCGCGGAGCTGTCCAACGGGCTCCAGCGGGCCGCGCTCGACGGCGGGACCGGGGTGCCGCTGCTGCTGTCCGTGGACCAGGAGCACGGGATCGTGGCCCGGATCGGGCGGCCCGCCACGCTGTTCCCGGGGGCGATGGCGCTCGGCGCCGGGGGGTCGGCCGAACGGGCCCGGGAGGCCGCGACGGTGGCGGGGACCGAGCTGGCCGCCCTCGGACTGCGGCAGGACTACGCGCCGGTGGCCGACGTGAACGTCAACCCCGCCAACCCGGTGATCGGCGTGCGCTCCTTCGGCGCGGACCCGGAGGCGGTCGCGCGGCTCGTGGCGGCGCAGGTGCGCGGCTACCGGGCGGCCGGGATCGCCGCCACGGCCAAGCACTTCCCCGGGCACGGGGACACCGACACCGACAGCCACGTGGGGCTGCCCGTGATGCGGCACTCGCGGGAGGAGTGGGAGCGCGTCGACGAGCCGCCGTTCCGGGCCGCGGTGGCGGCCGGGGTGGACGTCGTGATGACCGCCCACATCGTGTTCCCGGCGCTGGACCCGAGCGGGGACCCGGCCACGCTGTCCCGCCCGATCGTGACCGGCGTGCTGCGCGAGCGGCTGGGGTTCCGGGGCGTGGTGGTGACGGACGCCCTCGACATGGCGGGGGTACGGCAGAAGTACGGGGACGACAGGGTGCCGGTGCTCGCCCTGAAGGCTGGCTGCGACCAGCTGCTCAACCCGCCCGACCTGGCGCTGGCCCAGCGCGGCGTGCTGGCGGCGGTGCGGGACGGCGAGATCGACGAGGGCCGGATCGACGAATCCGTGCTCCGGATCCTCCAACTCAAGGCGCGGCTGGGACTGTTCGGCAGGGCGTTCACGACCCCGGAGGAGGTACGGGCCGGGGTGGGCACGCAGGCGCACCTGAGGGCTGCGGACGCCGTGGCCGCCGGGACGACGACGCTGCTGGCCAACCCGCGCGGCGTGCTGCCGCTGTCGGCCGCGAGGACGCCGCGGGTGGTGGTGACCGGGGCCGATCCGGCCTCCCCGAGCGGGACCACCGGGCCGCCGACCGCCGTGCTGGCACGGGAACTGGCCGCCCTGGGATTCGCGGCGCGGGCCGTGCCGACCGGGCTCGCGCCCGATGCCGCCGCCGTGGCCGGGGCCGTGCGCGCGGTCCGGGCCGGGGCCGACGCGGTCGTGGTGTGCACGTACAACGTGGCCGAGGGCGAGGGCCCGCAGCGGACGCTGGTGCGGGCCCTGCTCGACGCGGGGGTGCCCGTGGTCGGGGTGGCGGTGCGCAACCCGTACGACGTGGCCCGGCTGCCGGAGTGCGCGGCGAGCGTCGCGACGTACGCGTGGACGGACGTGGAGATGCGGGCCGCGGCCCGGGTGCTGGCGGGGGCGACCCGGCCGGCCGGGCGGCTGCCGGTCGCGGTGTCGGGGGCCTATCCGCTCGGGTTCGGGCTGTCGTACTGACCGAACTGGCCGTCGTGGCCGTGCTGGTCGCCGTGGCGGCCGTGCCGGTCGTCGTGGCCGTGCCGGTCGTCGTCGTGGCCGTGCCGGTCGTACCGGCCGGGATGCGCCGGGGCCCGTTCGTGCCTGCACGAACGGGCCCCGGTCTTGGTGCTGCGGGTACTGCGGGTACTTCGGGTCCTGCGGGTCCTGCGGGTCCTGCGGTACTACGGGCGCAGGGCCGGCTCGCGCTCGACGTCGCGGCGGTCCAGCTTGGCGTCCGGCTTGGCCAGCGGGCGGGCCTTGGCCGCGTCCGCCTTCACGGCGGCCGGGGCGACACCGCCCCACTCGAGGATGCGGGCGGTGGCGAGGGCCTTCTCCGCGTCCTTCAGCTTGGCGACGTTGGCACCGTGGTTGGCGCCGGGGGCCACCATGACGTAGCTGTCACGGGAGCCGTACCCGAGGTGGAACGGCTCCGCGCCCCACGGGTCGTTCTGCCCGTACACGAACAGCATGTGACGGGCGTTGTGGCGCACCCACTGGTCCACGTCGTGCATCGCCCGCGGCTGGAACGCCATGGGGATGGAGCGCGGCACGAAGTTGCGCGGCGGCTGGTAGCCGTAGCGGCTCAGGCCCTTCAGCCACGGCTGCTTGATGTCGGGGGAACCCAGCTGGGTGCCCGCCTGGTAGTAGTACGGGGTGTACGTCTCCAGGCCCTGGTCGGTGTAGGCCGAGAAGCCGGAGATGGCGTCGACCGAGTCCCAGATCTGCTGGTCCGTCGCCGTCGCGGCGGCCGGGATGGAGCCGCAGTCGGCGAGCAGGCTGTACTGCCAGAACGCCCACGTGTAGTCCAGGACGACGGCCTCGTACGCCTTGTCGAGGCTGCCGACGGTGGTGAAGGTGTAGCCGTTCTCGGCGGCGTACGCGGCGTACTTGGTCTCCAGCGCGTCGCGGCGGACCAGCGCCTCGCGCTGCACGCCGTTCAGCTTGTCGCGGCACTCCTTGGTGCCGACCCGCTGGAAGAAGCGGTCGTAGGCCGAGTCCTCCTTGTTCACCACGTCGTTGGGCGCGACGTACGCGACGACGCCGTCCATGTCACGCGGGTAGAAGCGCTCGTAGTACGTGGCGGTCATGCCGCCCTTGCTGCCGCCGGTGGCGATCCACTTCTTGCCGTAGACCGCCTTCAGCGCCTTGAAGAGGCGGTGCTGGTCGCTGGCGGCCTGCCAGATGTCCAGCTTCGACCAGTCGGCGGGCGCGGGCCGCGACGGGGTGAAGAACCGGTACTCCAGCGACACCTGGTTGCCGTCGACGATGGTCGTCGGCTCGGAGCGGCGCGGGTTGGTGTTGACGTTGTAGCCCGACGTGTAGAAGACGGTCGGGCGCGAGACGTCCTTGTGGAGCAGGGTGAACCGCTGCTCGAAGGTGCCCTTCCACGGCTTCCGGTGGTCGACCGGCTGCTTGTAGTTCAGTACGAAGAAGCGGTAGCCGTCGTACGGCTTCTCCTCGATGAGGCTCACTCCCGGGATCGCGAGGATCCGGTCCTTGATGTCCGGGCCGTTCCCCGGCCCGGCGGCGGTGGCCGCCCCGGCCGTGGCGCCGGCCGCGCCCATGGTGCCGATGAGCACCACGAGCGACAACAGCCATCTGAGCGCCTTGCGCATGCACCCTCCCCTTGAGTTCACTGCGGTCGCGGCGAACCTAGCGGGGTCAACACGCCCATGACCAGACCCGGTTGGTGCCGATCCGGTCAGGGACGGTCCGTTTGTGGTGGTAATTCGACGCAAAGGCGCCCTTGTCGAGCGCGGGGGACCGTCAGGTTCAGGTGTGACGTCTCAGCAGAGGATCCAGCCGGACGCGACCGATCCCGCGCCCACCGCACCCCTCACATAGACACACCGGGTCAGCGCGTACACGGTGACGGGCCCGGCCAGCCGGGTGAACCTCCCGCTGTCGGACACCGGCACACCGCCGCGCGGCTGGATGCTGACCGACATCTGCTGCCGGCCGCCCGGCCTCCGCGGGATCGTGACCGCACAGGCGTGCGTACGCGTCTTGTAGACGTACGTCGTCCCGGTGCTGAACGGCAGGGCCTTCATCAGCCGCCCCGCGCACCCCGACGCCGCCTGCGCCGGCGCGGCCCCGAGCACGCCGAGCAGGACGGCCGCACCGGTGACGGCGACGCCCGCGGCCCTGGCGGCCCCGGCGGTCGTGCGCCGGGCCGGGGCCCCGGTCCGGACCCCTTCCCCGGAGCGGGTCCTTCCCCCAGAAGAAAACACCCTCGTCCCCCTCGTCCCCTCACGCATCCGAACGTGCGTACCTACTTCGGACGCGCGAGCGGACGCCTTGGTTGCACGGAGTCGGGCGGGGCAGGCCGCCGTGGGCACGGGGGGAAACGATCCGGCCAGGGAGTGGTGCGGGTGGAGTGGGTGGCGGGTGGGCGGGTGGGCTGGCGCGGCCCGGTGGGTGGGCGGACGCGGCCCGATGGGTGGGCGGGTGGGTCGGCGCGGGCCCGGGGGGGGGGCCCCCCCCCCGCGCCCCCCCCCGCGGCGGCCCGCGCCGCCCCCCCCCAGGAACGTCGCCCCAACACCGCCGACCCCCCCCCCCCGGCCCCCACCCCGCCGGGGCGGGC